>NZ_JAPUEW010000027.1:0-96703 GCF_027492335.1 Klebsiella sp.
GGAGCCCCTAGTTCCTCCAGTAAAGGACAAGTTTCTGCCAGCAGGCGTAATGCCAGCGACAGACCACGAGTATGGGCAAACGCGCTGGCACGAAGGCGCGGCCCGCCAGCCGGCGCAAGGGCAAAATCCACCTGCCCACAGCTCTGCCACTGCATTAACTGCTCTTCGCTGAGCCAGTCATTGAGTATTTTACCGATATCCGGCGAGGTAAAAGGCGCAGGTTCCAGCTTTCCCTGACGACGCCAGCGTGGCGCTGACGCATTGCACAGGTGTAGATCGGAGACATTATGCTTTACACTAAGGGCCACTATTTCTTCCAGTTCCATAACTCATCCTCGGTATATGAACGATATAGCGCATAACCTGGCACAGGTCCGGGACAAAATCTCAGCCGCTGCCGCACGCTGCGGCCGTGCTCCAGAAGAAGTCACGTTGCTTGCAGTGAGTAAAACGAAACCTGCGAGCGCTATCGAAGAAGCGGTGGCTGCGGGCCAGGTGGCTTTTGGCGAAAACTACGTTCAGGAAGGGGTTGAAAAAATTCGCCACTTTCAGGAAGTGGGCGCAACCGGTCTACAGTGGCACTTTATTGGTCCGCTGCAGTCCAACAAAAGCCGCCTGGTGGCCGAGCATTTTGACTGGTGCCATACCGTCGATCGGCTCAAAATCGCCGCCCGCCTTAGCGAGCAACGACCAGCCCATTTGCCACCGCTCAACGTACTGATTCAAATCAATATCAGCGATGAGCACAGCAAATCAGGTATTCTGGTTGAAGCCCTGGACGCGCTGGCGGCAGACATCGCCGAGCTGCCTAACCTACAGCTACGCGGCTTGATGGCGATTCCCGCGCCAGAGTCAGAATATGTAAGGCAGTTTGCCGTCGCCCAACAAATGGCGGTAGCATTTGCGCGATTAAAAACACGCTATCCTACGGTCGATACGTTGTCGCTGGGAATGTCGGATGATATGGAAGCCGCCATCGCGGCGGGAAGCACTATGGTGCGCATCGGAACCGCAATTTTCGGCGCGCGCGACTACAGCAAAAAATAAGGAATCTGAGGAACGCCATGAAGACGTTGACTTTCCTGCTCTCAACGGTCATTGAGCTCTACACAATGGTCGTGTTATTACGCGTCTGGATGCAGTGTGCGCGCTGCGACTTTTATAACCCGTTTTCGCAATTCATCGTGAAAGCGACGCAGCCTGTCGTTGGGCCGCTACGTCGCATTATCCCGGCAATGGGGCCGCTCGATAGCGCCTCTCTGCTAGTCGCCTTTATTCTTTGCGTTGTGAAAGCCATCGTCCTGTTTATGGTCGTCACTTTCCAGCCAATTATCTGGATCTCCGCGCTCCTGATCCTCATCAAAACCATGGGCTCATTGATTTTCTGGGTTCTGCTGTTGATGGCGATTATGAGCTGGGTTAGCCAGGGCCGTAGCCCGGTGGAATACGTCCTGATGCAGCTGGCTGACCCGCTACTGCGTCCGATTCGCAGAATGCTGCCATCAATGGGCGGAATTGATTTCTCGCCGATGGTGCTGGTGCTGTTGCTGTACGTTATCAATATGGGCATTGCCGAGCTCTTACAGGCAACAGGCAACGTTCTGCTTCCGGGGCTATGGATGGCGCTATGAGTGCCGTCGAAGCCTGCACTGACGGGTTAGTCTTGCGGCTGTATATTCAGCCCAAGGCCAGCCGCGACAGCATCGTTGGTTTACATGGCGACGAACTTAAAGTCGCCATTACCGCCCCGCCCGTTGATGGTCAGGCCAACGCCCATCTGGTTAAGTTCCTCGCCAAACAGTTCCGCGTAGCGAAAAGCCAGGTCCTTATTGAGAAAGGTGAACTGGGCCGCCACAAGCAGGTAAAAATCATTCATCCGCAGCAGATCCCGACCGGGGTCGCTGCGCTGACAGAATAAACAGGACTCATTATGCAAAAAGTTGTTCTCGCCACCGGCAACCCCGGTAAAGTGCGCGAGCTGGCCTCGCTGCTGGCTGATTTCGGCCTCGATATCGTCGCTCAAACCGAACTGGGTGTGGATTCAGCCGAGGAAACCGGCCTGACGTTTATTGAAAACGCCATTCTAAAAGCGCGTCATGCCGCGCAGATCACTGGGTTACCGGCCATTGCCGATGACTCCGGCCTGGCAGTCGATGCGTTAGGCGGCGCACCGGGTATCTATTCCGCCCGCTATTCCGGCGAAGGCGCTACCGACCAGCGCAATCTGGAAAAGCTGCTTGAAACCCTGAAGGACGTTCCGGACGATAAACGTCAGGCGCAATTTCACTGCGTACTGGTTTATCTGCGCCATGCAGAAGATCCGACACCGTTGGTCTGCCACGGTAGCTGGCCGGGCATAATCGCCCGCGAAGCCGTAGGCAACGGTGGCTTTGGTTACGACCCGATTTTCTTTGTTCCGACGGAAGGTAAAACCGCTGCGGAACTGAGCCGCGAAGAAAAAAGCGCAATTTCCCATCGTGGACGTGCGCTGAAACTGTTACTGGAAGCATTACGTAATGGCTAATTTGCCACCCCTGAGCCTCTATATTCACATTCCATGGTGCGTGCAAAAATGCCCGTACTGCGATTTTAACTCGCATGCGCTGAAGGGGGAGGTACCGCACGACGACTACGTTCAACATCTGCTGAACGATTTGCGGGCCGACGCCCCCTATGCACAGGGACGTGAGATTGGGACTATTTTCATCGGTGGCGGTACGCCGAGTCTGCTTTCAGGCCCGGCGATGCAAACTCTGCTCGATGGCGTGCGCGAGTGTCTGCCGCTGGCGGCAGATGCAGAGATTACCATGGAAGCCAATCCTGGCACCGTGGAAGCGGATCGTTTCGTCGAGTATCAGCGTGCGGGTATCAACCGCATCTCTATCGGCGTGCAGAGCTTTAGCGAACAGAAGCTCCAGCGCCTTGGACGCATTCATGGCCCACAAGAGGCGAAGCGCGCGGCAAACCTGGCAAGCGGACTGGGGCTGCGCAGTTTTAATCTCGATTTAATGCACGGCCTGCCGGATCAATCTCTGGAAGAGGCGCTGGACGATCTATGTCAGGCGATTGCGCTCAACCCGCCTCATCTCTCCTGGTATCAGTTGACCATCGAACCTAACACCCTGTTCGGTTCACGTCCTCCTGTGCTACCGGATGATGACGCGCTGTGGGATATTTACGAGCAGGGGCACCGTTTGCTCAGCGCTGCGGGCTATCAGCAATATGAAACCTCCGCCTACGCTAAACCGGGCTATCAGTGCCAACATAACCTGAACTACTGGCGCTTTGGCGACTATTTGGGGATTGGCTGCGGCGCGCACGGCAAAGTGACCTTCCCGGACGGGCGTATTCTGCGAACGGCAAAAACTCGTCACCCGCGCGGCTATATGGAAGGCCGCTACCTCGAACGCCAGCATGATGTGGAAACCGCCGATAAACCATTCGAGTTCTTTATGAACCGTTTCCGCCTGCTGGAAGCGGCACCACGCGATGAATTCAGCCGCTACACAGGCCTTGAGGAACGCACGATCCGCCCGCAAATCGAGGCGGCGATTGCCCAGGGTTATCTGACGGAAGATGAGCATAACTGGCAAATTACCGAGCACGGTAAGCTGTTTTTAAATTCCCTTCTCGAGTTATTCCTTAGCGAATAAACATCTCAATTCATATCCCGTTATTAAAGAATAACGGGATGATTCATAATTCGTTTTTTTCGAAATATTCATAAGAGTATTTCCGAGCAATTCACTAGACACATTCAAAATAAAAATAAATCCATCTTAATTTATTAAAAATAAACATAACCCAGCGCACAAAATCCCTCATTTCATTATGTCATTGAGAAAAAATGTGAGTCAGACAGCTTAAAGGTGTCGGACAACCAGGATAATATGTCATACAGAAACACGGGATTACTCTTTAGATATTGACCAATTAACCCAAGTGCATGGAGCCGACTCATGAAAAAATTCTCTTTTTCTCGTTCTCTGGTGTGTGTATCACTGCTTGCCCTGCTCTCTTCAGGTGCTAGCGCAGCTGAAAAAGTTACGTTAAAACTGGCACATAACCTCGAACGTAGCCACGTTGTTCACCAGGCATTTGAGGAGATGTCGAAAGAGGTTAACCAACTTTCCAGCGGTAATATGAAGATTCGTATTTACCCCAGCAGCCAGATGGGCAACGCGCGTGAAACCATGGAGTTATTACAAAACGGCGCTCTCGATATGACTAAAGGCTCCGCCAGCGATTTGGAGTCATTCGATAACGTCTACGCGATATATAATTTGCCGTTCTTATTTAACGATCAGAATCATTTCAATAAAGTCGTCTTTGGTGAAGTGGGCAAAGAAATAATGGAATCTACTAAAGATAAAGGATTCTTTGCGCTTTCTGCTTATGTTGCCGGTACCCGCAGCTTTTATGCCAAGAAACCCATCACTAAGCCGGAAGATTTAAAAGGGCTAAAGATCCGCGTCCAGGCCAGCCCGACCACGCTTAAAATGATTGAATTAATGGGTGGTTCGCCAACGCCGATCTCCTTTGGTGAAGTTTATACCGCCATGCAGCAGGGCGTGGTAGATGGCGCAGAGAATAACGTTCCTTCCTGGGTACAGACCCGTCATATCGAAATCGCTAAGGTCTTCTCTGAAGATGAACATGCTTCAATCCCGGACTTCCTCGTTATCTCCAGCAAAACCTGGAACAAGCTCACGCCAGAACAGCAGCAAATCCTGATCAAGGCCGCTAAAGCGTCCGAAGTTTATCAGCAGAAGCTGTGGGAGAAGATCGACGCCGACACCCGCGCACAGGCCAAAGCTATGGGTGGCGAAATCATCAAAGTCGATAAAGCACCGTTCCGCGCCGCCGTACAGCCGCTGTTTGATGACTTCAAAAAAGATCCTAAACAGGCCGCTCTGCTGGCCAAATTCGAAGCCGCTGCTGAATAAATCTCTAGCGGGCCAGCTTCTGGCCCGTTTTTACCAGGAAATTAATGATGATACTTAACCGCATAAAACTGGCGGTGGACCGCGTGATCGCCGCATTCTCCGTCGCCGTGATGGTGGCGCTGGTTGTCTGCGTCGTCTGGCAGGTGTTCAGCCGCTACGTGTTAAACCAGCCAAGTACTCTGACCGACGAACTGGCGCGCTTTTTGATGATCTGGGTTGGCCTGTTGGGTGCGGCTTACACGGTCGGCGCTCAACGTCATCTGGCTATCGATTTACTCGCAATGACGCTGAAGCCAAACAAACAGGCGCTTCTCAGCGTCATCATTAACCTGCTGATCTTTATTTTTGCTGGCTCAGTCATTGTTACCGGTGGCATGAAGCTGATTGAAAAAACTCTGTCGACCGCTCAGGTCTCCGCAGCGATGCAGATCCCAATGGGCTATGTGTACCTCATCCTACCGCTTACCGGCGTCATTATGATGTTTTACGCGCTGTGCTTTATCAGCAACGGTTTGAAAAACATCAAGCACTCTAAAGCAGGAGCAAACTAATGGAAGGCTATATTGCACTGACGCTATTCGGCTCTTTCTTTATTCTGGTTTTTATTGGCGTACCGATCTCTTTTTCCATTGGTATCGCTACCGTGGGTTCGATGCTGCTGATGTTCCCCTGGGATATCGCAGTGATTACCGTTTCTCAGCGCCTGGCGAACGGTCTGGATAACTTCGCCCTGTTGGCTATTCCTTTCTTTATTTTTGCCGGTACGCTGATGAACAGCGGCGGGATTGCTATACGCTTAATAAACTTGGCGCAGGTCATGGTCGGCCGGGTACCGGGCTCGATGGGCCACGTTAACGTGCTGGCGAACATGATGTTCGGCTCCATTTCTGGTTCCGCAGTCGCCGCTGCCGCGGCGGTAGGCGGAACCTTACACCCTATCCAGACGCAGAAAGGCTACGATCCGGCGTTCTCCACGGCGGTTAACGTCTCCTCCTGTATCACGGGCCTGCTAATTCCGCCATCAAACGTGCTGATTGTCTTTTCTTTAACCGCAGGCGGCGTCTCGGTAGCCTCGCTGTTTATGGCCGGCTACCTGCCGGGTATCCTGATGGGCCTGTCCATCATGATAGTCTGCGCCTTTATTGCTAAACGACGCGGCTACCCGGTTTCTGAACGTCCAACCTGCGCCCAGGCGGCAAAAGCCTTTTTCGACGCGCTGCCCAGCCTGCTGCTGGTCATCATCGTCATGGGTGGGATCCTCGGCGGCATCTTCACCGCTACCGAAGCCTCTGCGATTGCCGTGGTCTATACCTTCATTCTGTCGGTGTTGATTTATCGGGAAGTGAAATGGCGCGATCTGCCAAAGCTGATCCTTGAGTCGGTGGTGATGACCTCTATCGTGCTGCTGCTGATTGGCTTCTCTGTTGGCATGTCGTGGGCAATGACCAACGCCGATATTCCTTACATGATTAGCGATACGCTGATGGGGATTTCCGAGAACCCGGTAGTGATTCTGCTGCTGATTAATATCGTGCTGCTGATCGTCGGGATCTTTATGGATATGACCCC
Organism: Klebsiella sp.; assembly: GCF_027492335.1. NCBI lineage: Bacteria > Pseudomonadati > Pseudomonadota > Gammaproteobacteria > Enterobacterales > Enterobacteriaceae > Klebsiella > Klebsiella sp. The sequence goes on from NZ_JAPUEW010000027.1 coordinate 6,516, forward strand.
TGCGGTGCTGATCTTCACTCCTATCTTTCTGCCGATCGCCCAAGACCTAGGCATGGATCCGGTGCATTTCGGCATCATGATGGTTGCCAACCTATGCATCGGTCTGCTGACGCCGCCGGTGGGCAGCGCGCTGTTCGTCGGTTGTTCGATTTCCGGCGTTAAGATTCAGCAGCTAATCAAACCGCTGCTACCGTTCTACGCCGCTCTGCTCATTGCACTGATGATGATTGTCTATATTCCGCAGATCTCGCTGTTTATTCCGCAGATGCTGGGGCTGATGTGATCGATTAACGATCGCGCTACCTGCGGGAGCAGGTAGCGCGATAAGACTTATTTTAACGAGCCCACCAGCGCTTTGCGGCTATCCTCAAGGGAAACCACGCGGCTACAGACATCTTTACCAAACGTCTGGAAGTCTGCTTCCTGATTTTTCCATTCATTCTGGATGGCCGTTTGCAGGCCACCGAGGCTGCCGAGGATCCCTTCCAGCGGGTTACCGCCGCCTTTGAGGACCGCTTTCGCCCCCATCTCATTGATGCTGTCCTGCAGGATCCCGCCCATCGCCTGATTAACCAGTTGCTGACCGTCGGCCCGCACCTGATCGATGGCTTTATAGTGGAAAGTCAGCCCATCGTTGCGATGCTCGATAATGCGGGCCATCTGCGTTTTCAGTTGTGCATCAAGCTTAGTCAGGCGGCTATGCATGCTGCTGCTGGCACCCACCTGTTCGGTAATAATTTTATCCAGCGCGGCGCGGCCTTTTTCTACCCGCGTACGTGCGCCTTCATCGATCCAGGGCAGGCTGCTGCGCAGGCCAGCCTGGTAGTCCTGGGCCTGTTCACGCTGGGCGGCGCTCAGGGAATACGCTTTTCCGTTGTAAGTCAGGTTGCCGTCCGGCTTAATCACCAGATCGCCGTTTTCGCCCTTCACCTGCACCTGCTGCGGGCTGAGGATGACATCGTCACGCGGCGTGACGCTACACTGGTAATCTGCATGTGCAGACAAAGCAGTGACGGAAAGCGCCACTGCTAACAGCGTTTTGCGCATCATTTAACTCCCTTAAGACAAAACGGGCCGGCAGTTGCCGACCCTTGTCAAACTTAGTCCCACCAGATATCAAAAAGTTCGCTGGTGCGCACATCGGTAAGCCCACGTTCTTCCAGCCATTTACGCACGATGGCCTGGTGCTCTTCGGTGCATTTGCCGATTTCCTGCAAGCAGATCAGGCCTTCCCAGGAGAGATAACCACTGCCGTCAAACGCCAGCTTATTCGGCTCAATCACTTCATTAATCAGATCGTTGACGGTCTGGTCAATCTGCTCTTCGCTGGTTCCTTCCGCAAAACGCCACGCGACGGAAAAACCGACTTCCTGAAATTCGTCGATATGCATTTTTTTACGCAGACGACGACTACGATTCGTTGCCATTATTTCACCCTCTCGAACATTAAGTCCCATACGCCGTGGCCAAGACGATGACCACGCTGTTCAAATTTGGTTACCGGGCGCGATTCCGGGCGCGGTACATAGTCGTTGCTCTCAGAGCGGTTGCGATACCCTTCAAGGGAAGACATCACTTCCAGCATATGCTCCGCATATTGCCCCCAGTCGGTCGCCATATGGAAGACGCCACCCAGCTTCAGCTTGCTTTTCACCAGCTCAGCAAAAGGCGGCTGAACGATACGGCGCTTATTATGCCGTGCTTTATGCCATGGGTCAGGGAAAAATAGCTGCACCATATTAAGGGAGTTATCCGGGATCATGGTGTGCAGCACTTCGACCGCATCGTGACACATGACGCGCAGATTTTGCACACCCTCTTCTTCAGCAGAAGCCAGGCAAGCGCCGACGCCGGGAGAGTGCACTTCAATGCCGAGGAAATTCTGCTCCGGTTTCTCTTTTGCCATCGCCACCAGCGAAGCACCCATGCCAAAACCAATCTCCAGCGTGACCGGCGCTTCACGGCCAAACAGCACGGTGAAATCGAGCGGCGCATCGTTGAACTCAACGCCCATCACCGGCCAAATATTATCCAGCGCGTGCTGCTGCCCTTTAGTCAGGCGGCCCTGACGACGGACGAAGCTACGAATACGGCGCAGCGGGCGACCGTTTTCATCGAATTCCGGAGATATGACGTCGTTTTTCATAAAAGTTAAGTCTGCTTGTGAGAGTGTTCGGAAAACGGGCATTATCCAAAGTTACCCGGCGGATGCAAGGGTTTACAGCCTCTCGCCCTTGTGCTGCAATCTGCCACCTTATAATAACTATCCCGGAGCCGTCGCTTTGACTTTTCTCGCCGCGCAATTTTCAGCCCAGGTACTGGACTGGTACGACAAATACGGACGCAAAACCCTGCCCTGGCAAATCGCTAAGACGCCCTACAAAGTATGGCTCTCCGAGGTGATGTTGCAACAAACGCAAGTGGCGACGGTCATCCCCTATTTTGAACGTTTTATGGCGCGCTTCCCAACGATTACCGATCTGGCGAACGCCCCCCTTGATGAAGTTCTGCATCTATGGACCGGGCTGGGCTACTACGCCCGCGCGCGCAATTTACATAAAGCGGCACAGCAGGTCGCCACCCTGCACGGCGGGAAATTCCCGCAAACGTTCGATGAAGTCGCCGCTCTGCCGGGCGTGGGGCGCTCCACCGCGGGCGCGATTTTATCTCTGTCTCTCGGTCAGCATTATCCGATTCTCGACGGCAACGTGAAACGCGTGCTCGCGCGCTGCTATGCTGTCAGCGGTTGGCCGGGGAAAAAAGAGGTTGAGAAACGCCTGTGGGATATTAGCGAAGACGTTACGCCAGCCAAAGGGGTGGAACGGTTTAACCAGGCGATGATGGACCTCGGCGCGATGGTGTGTACCCGCTCCAGGCCAAAATGCGAGCTTTGTCCGCTGAATAACGGCTGCGTGGCCTACGCAAATCATTCATGGGCGCAATATCCGGGTAAAAAACCAAAACAGACGATCCCCGAACGTACCGGCTACTTCCTGCTGATGCAGCACGGCGACGAGGTGTTTCTTTCCCAGCGTCCGCCGGTGGGTCTGTGGGGAGGATTATTCTGCTTCCCGCAGTTTGAGGATGAAACTGCGCTACGTGAGTGGCTGGCGCAGCGCCAGATTAAGGCAGATAATCTGACTCAATTAACCGCGTTCCGCCACACTTTCAGCCATTTCCATCTGGATATTGTGCCGATGTGGCTTACAGTGCACTCATCCGGCGCATGCATGGATGAAGGGGGCGCACTCTGGTATAACTTAGCGCAGCCGCCGTCCGTTGGCCTGGCGGCCCCCGTGGAGCGCTTGTTGCAACAGCTGAAGGCCGGAGCACCGGTTTAACTTTCAGGCGATTAAAGAGGATTAAGAATGAGCAGAACGATTTTTTGTACTTTCCTGCAGCGTGAAGCAGATGGCCAGGATTTCCAGCTGTATCCTGGCGAGCTGGGCAAACGTATCTATAACGAAATTTCCAAAGAAGCCTGGGCCCAGTGGCAGCATAAACAGACGATGCTGATCAACGAGAAAAAACTCAGCATGATGAACCCAGAGCACCGCAAACTGCTGGAGCAGGAGATGGTCCAGTTCCTGTTTGAAGGTAAAGACGTCCATATCGAAGGCTATACGCCGCCAGAAAAACAGTAAGGGCCTGACCGGCCCTTTACCACAACAAACACAACACGCACAACACGCACTCCCGGAATGATGAAAAAATACTTAGCGCTAGCGCTGATTGCGCCTTTGCTCGTTTCGTGTTCCAGCTCTACCAAAAAAGGCGCCGAGTATAACGAGGCGTGGGTGAAGGACACTAACGGCTTTGACATTCTGATGGGCCAGTTCGCCCATAATATCGAGAACATTTGGGGTTATAACGAAGTCCTGCTCGCCGGGCCGAAAGACTACGTTAAATATACCGATCAGTATCAGACCCGCAGCCACATCAACTTTGATGAAGGTACGATTACTGTCGAGACTATTGCCGGGACCGACCCTGCCGGGCGCTTGCGCCAGGCTATTATTAAAACCCTGCTGATGGGCGACGACCCTAACTCCATCGACCTCTATTCCGACGTCGATGACATCCAGATTTCGAAAGAGCCGTTCCTGTACGGCCAGGTCGTCGATAACACCGGTGAATCTATTCGCTGGGAGTGGCGCGCCGCGCGCTTCGCCGACTACTTGCTGCAAACGCGTATGAAAAGCCGCAGCAACGGCCCGCGCATGATCTACAGCATCACTATCAACCTGGTGCCGAACCACCTCGACAAGCGTGCGCATAAATACATTGGCATGGTGCGTCAGGCCTCGCGTAAATATGGCGTCGATGAGTCGCTGATCCTGGCGATTATGCAAACCGAGTCCTCCTTTAACCCCTACGCGGTCAGCCACGCCGATGCTCTGGGGCTGATGCAGGTGGTGCAGCACAGCGCCGGGAAGGATGTGTTCCGCTCGCAGGGAAAATCTGGCCTGCCAAGCCGTAGCTATCTGTTCGAACCGGCGAATAATATTGATACCGGCACCGCCTACCTGGCGATGCTGAACAACGTCTATCTGTCGGGCATCCAGAACCCAACATCACGTCGCTATGCGGTGATTACCGCCTATAACGGTGGTGCGGGTAGCGTACTGCGGGTGTTCTCCAGCGATAAAATTCAGGCTGCAAATATCATCAACAACATGACGCCGGGCGATGTCTATCAGACCATCACCAGCCGTCATCCATCCGCCGAGTCGCGCCGTTATCTGTACAAAGTTAACACCGCGCAAAAAGGCTACCGCCGCAAGTAATCCTCACCAACGCCCTTGTTTCTTCAAGGGCGTTCTGCTTCTGCTATACCCAATATTGCTGCGCAACTCTTTTGCGATTTTCTGCGGCAGTTAACAAAAGCATCCATCGCACAAATGATAGAATCCAACCAAAATAACGCCATAAATGTTATTTAAAACACATAACAATTCTATATCCGTGAGGATCAAAACATGAATCTTAAGCTGCAGCTCAAAATACTGTCGTTCCTGCAGTTCTGTCTCTGGGGAAGCTGGCTGACCACGCTCGGCTCATATATGTTCGTCACCCTCAAGTTCGACGGTGCGGCCATTGGCGCGGTTTATAGTTCGCTCGGTATCGCGGCGGTGTTTATGCCGACGCTGCTCGGTATCGTGGCCGATAAGTGGATCAGCGCTAAATGGGTCTATGCGATTTGCCATCTGGTCGGCGCGCTAACCCTGTGGCTTGCCGCCCAGGTCACCACGCCGGGCGAAATGTTCCTGGTCATCCTGCTCAACTCGCTGGCCTATATGCCGACGTTGGGCCTGATTAACACCATCTCATACTACCGCCTGCAGTCTGCGGACATGGATATCGTGACCGATTTCCCGCCGATTCGTATCTGGGGAACCATCGGTTTTATCTTTGCGATGTGGGGTGTCAGCTTCTCCGGCTTCGAATTGAGCCATATGCAGCTCTATATCGGCGCAGCACTCTCCGTACTGTTGGTGCTTTTCACCCTGACTCTGCCGCATATTCCGGTGGCTAATCAGCAGAAAAACCAGAGCTGGACTTCAATGCTGGGCCTTGATGCCTTCGCGCTGTTTAAAAACAAGCGTATGGCAATCTTCTTCATTTTCTCAATGATGCTGGGTGCCGAACTGCAAATTACCAATATGTTCGGCAATACCTTCCTGCATAGCTTTGATAAAGATCCGCTGTTCGCCAGCAGCTTTATCGTGCAGCACGCCTCGGTGATGATGTCGATTTCGCAGATCTCGGAAACCCTGTTTATCCTGACTATTCCGTTCTTCCTCAGCCGCTACGGCATCAAGAACGTGATGCTCATTAGTATCGTGGCGTGGATGCTGCGTTTCGGCCTGTTCGCCTACGGCGACCCAACCCCGTTCGGCACCGTGCTGCTGGTGCTGTCGATGATCGTTTACGGTTGCGCCTTCGATTTCTTCAACATCTCTGGTTCAGTGTTTGTGGAAAAAGAGGTTCGCCCAGAAATCCGCGCCAGCGCTCAGGGAATGTTCCTGATGATGACCAACGGTTTTGGCTGCATTCTTGGCGGGATGGTGAGCGGCAAAGTGGTGGAGCACTTCACCGTCGAAGGGATTACCGACTGGCAGAGCGTATGGCTAATTTTCGCTGGCTACTCGCTGGTGCTGGCCTTTGCCTTCGTTGCGCTGTTTAAGTACAAACACGTCAGACAGCCTGCTGTCGCACAGCAGAACGCCTGATAGTCATTGCCCGGTGGCGGCAGGCGCCTTACCGGGCATGCAGAATTTGTAGGCCGGATAAGGCGCCAGCCGCCATCCGGCAAAAATACGCGCACAATGCCTGGTCCCGGTTTACGCTTTCAGCACATACCCGTACAACCGCTTAATACCATCAGGGTCCGTTTCGCTATAAACCCCCTGCAGCTCCGGTGAGAAACCTGGCAGCATATTGACGCCCTCTTCCAGCGCCAGGAAATAACGCAACACCGCGCCGCCCCAGATTTCGCCAGGCACCACGCACAGCACGCCCGGTGGATACGGCAGCGCACCTTCCGCAGCAATCCGCCCTTCGGCTTCGCTTAAACGCACCAGCTCCACGTTACCGCGAATAAACTCCCGGTTGGCATCCTGCGGGTTCATCACCGCACGCGGGAAGCTCTGCTTGCGGAACATCTCTTTCTGCAAATCCTTCACATCAAAACTCACGTACAGATCATGCATCTCCTGACACAGTTCGCGAATAGTGTAATCCCGATAGCGTACCGGGTATTTGTTAAAGATGGTCGGCAGCACGTCGGCCAGCGGCGTATCGGATTCGATATGCTGTTCAAACTGCGCCAGCATCGCCACCAGCTGCGCCAGCTTCTCCGCGCTTTCAGCGGGCGTCAGCAGGAACAGAATTGAGTTCAGGTCGCACTTCTCCGGCACGATGCCGTTCTCACGCAGATAGTGCGCCAGAATGGTCGCCGGAATGCCGAAATCGGTATATTCACCGCTTTCGGCGTCAATACCCGGCGTGGTCAGCAACAGCTTGCATGGATCGACGAAATACTGATCGCTGGCATAGCCTTCAAAACCGTGCCAGCGCGCACCCGGCTCAAAGCTGAAGAAACGGCGCTCGCGGGCGATAGCTTCGGTGGGATGATCCTGCCACGGACGCCCTGCTACAACCGGCGGAATAAACGGCTGGATCATTTTGCAGTTGGCGATAATCGCTTTACGTGCTTCGATGCCCAGCGCTACGCACTCTGCCCACAGGCGGCGTCCGCTCTCCCCTTCGTGGATTTTGGCATTCACGTCCAGGGCGGCAAACAGCGGATAAAATGGGCTGGTGGAGGCATGCAGCATAAAGGCGTTATTCAGCCGCTTATGTGGGCAAAAACGTTCCTGCCCGCGCAGGTGATTATCCTTTTTGTGGATCTGCGAGGTTTGCGAAAAACCGGCCTGCTGTTTATGCACCGACTGAGTGACAAAAATGCCCGGATCGTTTTCGTTAAGCTCCAGCAGCAGCGGCGAGGTGTCGGCCATCATGTCGATAAACTGTTCGTAGCCGACCCATGCGGAGTCAAACAGGATGTAGTCGCACAGATGGCCGATTTTATCCACCACCTGACGAGCGTTGTAGATGGTGCCGTCGTAAGTGCCCAACTGGATAATCGCCAGACGGAACGGACGCGCGGCATCCGCCTTCTCCGGAGCCACTTCGCGGATAAGCTCGCGCAAGTAACCATCATCAAAGCAGTGCTCATCAATCCCGCCAATAAAACCAAACGGATTGCGCGACGCCTCAAGATAAACCGGCGTCGCTCCCGCCTGAACCAGCGCACCATGATGGTTTGATTTATGGTTATTACGGTCGAACAGTACCAGATCGCCACGGGTCAGCAGCGCATTGGTCACCACCTTATTCGCCGCCGAGGTGCCGTTAAGGACAAAATAGGTTTTATCAGCGTTAAAGACCTTCGCGGCGAACTTCTGCGCATGTTTGGCTGAACCTTCGTGAATCAGCAGATCGCCGAGCTTAACGTCGGCGTTGCACATGTCGGCGCGAAAGACGTTCTCACCAAAGAAGTCGAAAAACTGCCGTCCTGCCGGATGCTTCTTAAAGAACGCGCCGTGTTGATGCCCGGGACAGGCAAAGGTGCTGTTATCCATCTCCACGTACTGGGTCAGGGTATCGAAGAACGGCGGCAGCAGGTTTTCTTCATAACCGCAGGCGGCGGCTTCCAGCTCCAGCCACTCCTGCTCTTTACCGCTAACAATCGCCATCACGCCTTGCGGTTTTTCATGGTCAACTTCACTGAAAAGAAAGACCGGCAGGTTAAAGCCCGTGCGTTTCAACAACGAAAGGATGCCGCTGCGGCTGTCCGCTGCGGTAATGACGACTGCCGCCACATCGGTAAAATCAGTACTGTCGAGGGTCACCACGCGACGGTGGGTTGACAGGCGGGATACCAGCTCGTGGCTGGCGGCAATGTGCATTGATTTCATGAGCGCGAATACCCGTTTCCGGAGAGTAAAAGGCTTCAGCCAGGGCATGTACGCTCTGGCCAACGAACTGTCAGGGTCTGACTGGATCCCAGCTCCGACCGCCAGACATCAGTAAAAGCAGACCGCGTCCGCTCTTACTGTTGTCCTGCAGTGAGCATACGTTACACTCACCGCATGGTGGGCAGAGGGTACAGAGTAAGGGTAGCAAGACGAGGCTGTCTGCGCATCTGTACGCAACGGTGATGTCGTGGCAATGTTGTCATCCCGGCGGCCTCATGTCTGGAGAGGAGAAAATTCGCGCAATCATGTCACCTTTATATAGGGTGCGCAAGATGAAATACGTATGCAGTCACCTCACGTATACACAAGCCTTTTAGCCAGTTTCACGTCATAATAATGCGGTCATTAGGGATAATTAACAGGAGTTTTGCTTTGGTTACAGGGCCATTTATTAACGCCAGCGCGGTCCTTTTGGGCGGCGTGCTCGGCTCACTCTTAAGTCAGCGATTACCGGAACGGATCCGTACATCGATGACCTCTATTTTTGGTCTCGCATCATTAGGCATAGGTATTCTGTTGGTGATCAAATGCGCCAACCTGCCGGTAATGGTGCTTTCAACGCTGGTAGGCGCGCTACTCGGCGAAGTGTGCAATATGGAAAAAGGTATCAATACGCTGGTCAGCAAGCTCCAGCAGCTACTCTCGCCAAAAAAAGGACAGAAAAAGGCCTCAGCGCACGAGTCCTATATTCAAAGCTACGTCGCGATTATCGTGCTGTTCTGCGCCAGCGGAACTGGGATTTTCGGCGCAATGCGCGAAGGGATGACGGGCGACAACAGTATTCTTATCGCCAAAGCGTTTCTCGACTTCTTTACTGCCACCATTTTTGCCTGCACCCTGGGGCTGGCCGTTTCGGCCATTTGCGTGCCGATGCTGGCAATTCAGCTCACCCTGGTAGCCGGTGCATCGCTGATTATGCCGCTGACCACGCCGATGATGATGGCGGATTTCAGCGCCGTAGGCGGCATGCTGCTGGTCGCAACCGGTCTGCGTATCTGTGGGATTAAAATGTTCGCCGTAGTGAACATGCTACCTGCCCTGGTGCTGGCAATGCCGATTTCCGTAGCCTGGGTGACGTTTTTCGCCTGAAGATGCGTGCTTTTGATTCAATGTGGTGATAGATTGTTCAGTCTGCTGCGAAACAGATAAATTTCGTTGACGAGGTGCGGCGAATCAGGTTTAATGCGCCCCGTTGCCCGGATAGCTCAGTCGGTAGAGCAGGGGATTGAAAATCCCCGTGTCCTTGGTTCGATTCCGAGTCCGGGCACCACTATTCAAAGCCGGTTGGTCAAATTTGCAAGATGCAATCCTGACGGACACGAAGGCGAGCCAGTAAAAACACGATGTAACGCTGTTACTTGTTGTTGAAGAAAGGCTCTTGAGAAACAGACTTGTTAGAGCAAGTCTGTTTTTTCGCGTCTGATATTTACAAGAAAACTACTCAGTGTCAAATATTGTAAGTATTCGACACTGTTTTTGAGATCATCCTTCCTACATCAATTCGTTTTCCAGTATATCCCGCAGGCTATCAACATTTTCATCAATGTATTCCAGCGTCGATGTGATGCTAACGTGCCCCAGCAGTTTCTTGACTACATATAGGTTACGTTCCGGGGATTTCATCATATGGGTTGCTACAGTGTGACGAAAGCGATGCGGTGTGATCGTAAACTTACACTCCCGGGACAAGCGCCGGAAGAACGCCCTCAGCGGATACTCGTTCATTACCTCCGGATACTTACTCTTTCTCATCAGGTCAAACCAACCTACATTGAATACTTGATCACCCGACTCCATCCCAGCCTCATTGGCTTTTCTCACCAACTCCTCTATCGATGGATACAACGACGAGACAATCGGAACCCGATGCTCGCGATGGTTTTTCGCCCCCTCGATATTTAGATCAATCCACTGTTCCTCAAGATTGATATCGCCCAACCGGATATGCAGAAGCTGATTTTGTCGGATGGCGGTATAACGAAAAACATTCATCACCGTCAGCCAGAACCACACCGGGCGTAGTGCGTTTCTGCGACCGTTAAACATACTGCTGTTCCCCTGCCTTCCTTCTGTTTCCAGATGCTGGCCCATTAGTCGGTACATCGCATCCATTTGCGCCTGCGTCAGTGTCTTCTTCTTTTTCTTCCCCGGACGGACAACCGCGCCGTTAAATGGATTTTCAACCTGCGGCAACAATCCCTGCCTGATGCCGTAATTGAATAACGCCCGCATGTGGGCAACTTTGTTATTCCACGTTCGGGTTGCACGGTTCTGGTCATTCAGGACCGCATGACGCCATTTCAGCACAGTAATGTGATCAATTACCGCTGGATTATTGGACGTAAACCTCTCAAACGAACGTACTACTTTTTTGTAGCTCCACTCCGTCGCTGGTCGTAGCGCTTTACTGAAAAAGTAGTGCTCAATAAGAAGCACGAATGAAATACCAGTCATAAGAATATCCTTATACAACAACTAATGCAATCCCATCAAGTTGTTATCGCCTGGAAATACCTTACAGGCAAGCATAAGATGATTACCCGATTTATAAGACTATCCTTCCTCAGTTTCCTTTGCAGATAATACTGCTACCTCATCAATAAACTTCACGCCATCAGCGGTACGTATCCAGCGCGGAGCTTTCATTTCTGCTACGAAGTGGTCAATCAGGTCGTATAACAGCCAGCTAAGATATTTATCTGTTTCGGAGGCGAAGCCCTGCCCCAATAAAGTTTGAATCAGAGCCAGGCAATACTGGCAAAGCACTGTGCATTCAGGTTCGAAACCAGAAGAACGAACGGGAACCCGCCCAGCACAATACCGTCATTGAGATATCCGGATATTTGTCCATAGAAAGATTTATCAGAGCTACTTTTTGGTCCTTCCACCGTAGGCAAAGCAGCCCGGGCCGCAGAAATTCCGGTCAGAGCAACGGCCAGAACCCGCGCACACCAGAGACGAAAAGAAAAACGCAGAGAAGATAATGCAGAGCAAAACATGGTTATTTCCTTATATGAGAAGCCAGGCTTAGCTGGCGAAGAGATAGATAGCGATAATGATTAAAAGGATTGAGCGAATGGCAAAACGCACCAGAGACTGCTCTTTAACGTGGCCTGCTTTGTACCCCCGATAAACATGCACAAAGCCCCATCCCACCCACAAAATCAGCAGGGCAATCAGCGAACCAATAAACAATTTGTTCAGCACTGCGGGATCGGCGTTGCCGCTTGCCGCCTTAAATGCGTTGATCTGAGCATCGTTCACGGGCGACGCTCCATCCGGTACTGGCCTGAGAGAGATGCCGAAGGCACTGGCTGAGCGCGGGAAGGTTCCAGGTAGATACCGATCCCCTGGCGAATCGCCTTGATGTCCTGCGTTGCCTCTAAGTAATCAAAATAGAAGCGCCCGTGTTGCCCATCCTGAACGGCGACGACGCGGGCACGCTCCAGCGCCGCCTGCACCTGATCCAGTTGCTTCATTACCAGCGCCAGCTCGTCAGACTCAGCAGCCTGAACGCCCGAAACCAGCAAAAAACCCAACAGGCACCATGCCCGGGGCTGTGTCATGCGCATATAAACCTCCTTCAATGCGATTGCATGTAGGGAAGGAGAGTGGCGAAAAGCGTCCTGGGGGGCAGTAAGAAAACAGAAGTGGAATTTTGAAAATTATGGAAGGGGTAAGGCGTGGCGCAGAATGCGCCATCGGGGTTCTTTGCCACCCCGGCGCAAGCAGGCTTGCGCTCCCGGCAGGACCCGGATTAAAAGCCAGAAAGATGCGCAGGCTTACTATTCTGCCTTTTAATCCGGGTTGTAATTATTTACAGGCTTTTTGGCCTATATAGTAAGCAATTGAGTTATCAACAATGGAAGCCATATTTACATCAGGAGCAGATGAATTCATCTGCTCGATGGTATCTCCATCACCAAGATATTTAACAGTCCAGGCAGAACAATCATACAAGCGCTTAGAGTACGATACCCCTGATGGACCCTCTCGTTTAGTTGTAATGGTTGCCATATTTCCATTCAACTCTCGATCCAAAATTGTATATTTAGCTTTCGAATCCGTCGGTATCGACATAGTTGTTGCAGAGATTGCGCTAAATGAAGCCAATGCCATCAATACAAGAATTGCCTTTTTCACATTCACATCCGTCCATTAGATAATCAATAAAATTAAAAAAGGCCGCGAGCGCGGCCTTTAAACTATTTGGAAAGAAGTTCGTATCTGGTCAGGTCGCAGATACCTTCAGAGATCAGTCGTGGCTGGCGCGTTGATTTTGCTGAATTCAACAGCACGTTGAAAACTTCGCCTTTTGAAGCGCTAATTTTCTGGCCTTTTGGGGTAGTGAACGTCACTTTTTTGCCATTACGGCCACGAACCACGCTCTCAGTGCTCCCGTCCTCATGAACCTGAGTCGTTTCTGGCACCTGGAAAAAAGGGGATTCAGGCGCGACTAATTTTCTCTTTCTCGTCACCATACCTAACTCCTTAGTTCGTCGCGTATGTTGTCTTATAGTATCGCTCATAAATCACTCACCATCAACTAAAGCAGCGTCACGTCTGAACCAGTCAACCAGGTCTGCCGCCGAGCGATAGAGGATATCTCTTGATCCATCGTCAGTAATATCCTGGAAACCATGCTCGTCAACGTAATAAGCAGCAACAACCTGATTAATGGGAAACATTAAACGTACACCAGAGCCTTCAGTTTCCAGAAGAAACAAAGCAATGGCATAAAGTGCAAACTTCAGCATGTTGCCATCAAGAATGGATGGCTGGATCTGAAAATTCTGCAACATCTCAACATTCAGTATGTCATCACCTGGGCAATATTCACAGATACATGCTCCTGCGGGCCGATGTCGGGCATCCAGCAACTTAAAACAAAAGTTGAAGGCGTTATCGTCCCGAAGCATCGCGCCAATTTGCTCCCAGGGGAGTTGTCTTTCTTCAGGCATGTTCCGCACTGCGGCAATACACCATTCCAGATCCAGTTCATTCAATAGGCAAGCAAGCAGAGGTTTATCGGCCAACCGGAATAATTCGTTAGTTTGCTCGACTGCCACTTCACCAGATTCTCGTATCGTCGGTTCAGGCATTCGCGACTCCATCGCATCAAGAATAAGCCATTATAAATAAATCAATTTTTATACCCTATAAATACTTCTTAAAACTTCCCATCGTCACTGAAATAGCCAGCCCCATCAATAATGCTGCCGGTAACAATAACAAATTCGGATATATTGCGAATGGTGCTGACAAATACAACACGCACGGTATATATGCCGCTGGCTTCACCACGCGTTTGGCATGATGATAAAGAAAACTCGACTCATACGCCGCACCGTAGCGACGGAGATCGCGTCGCACCATCCCATCCGCGATCCCCACAATGGCAACCAGGATAAATAACGGCACTGACAGCACCAGAATGGTGACGCGCATCAGAAAGACCAGTGACACATACATTGTCGCCATCAGGTATTCATATGCGACCTGTACCGCCCAGACACTCCAGGCATTAAGCTCATCCGTAACGCCATTACCGCTTCCGGCAGTCGGCGTCTGAATCGACTGCAACCAGCCAGTAAAGCCGCTGTTCACAAACAACCACTGATAACCCAGCGCGATCCAGCTCTGTACCGTCACCACCGGCGATGACAGCAGCAAACTTTGAGTAAATCCTTCAGCAAAATAACCACTTTCCGTCTGCATAACGGCACGACTATGTTCCGCCCCCTGATCCGGCCAGAAGAACGCGATACCGATATATTCCACAATCAGGCTGAACAACAGCGATACCAGCAACATCCCGATAATACGCCACGGCGTGTCCCACAACAGCGCCGTGAAAAAACCATGTGGCTTTGGCGGGGTAGACGGCTGCGCCGGGACTGAAGACGTGTTCATCTGCGACATAACGTCTCCTTAATGCACCGCCAGCGGTTCCATCTGGCAGTTCAGCAGCATTTCATCCTTGCCAATCGTTATCCAGAGGCTGGCTATTTCCTTTGAAGCATGCGACAACGGTTCATACCACGCCTGATACCCCAGCTCATTTAACCGCTCAACAATTTCCGGGATCTCCAGTGACGAACAAATCTGCTCGCCCAGGACATCCATTACATCACGCGGGACTTCCAGCTTATTTCCCCTTGAAGCAGCCAGAACAGCCTCAACCCGATAACGTTTTTTCATCATGATTTCCTTTTCAAAAAGTGGCAGCATCGTAATCCCCCGGTAACACACTACCCGACCACCAGGCATCGCTGGTCCGGTAATTTCGCTGCATATAGTCTGCAATTTGCCCAATACTATCCGGCATCAGGGCATCCGCACCAGCAGATGGCAGCGGCATCCGAATCTTCCACAACCTGCCACCTTCCAGCAAAGCAAACGCCTGTCCTTTCGGCAGATTGATCACGTTTGCAGCAGTAATCAGCGGGGTACGCACCGTACTCACTCTGTCCTGGGTATTCGAGGTAAAATCACTGCCCATTTCCGGGTTCGAGATATCGGTGACGCCGGAAACCAGTGTTTTGGTATAGACCTCCACTTCAGGCAATTGTTTAGTCATCAGCTCCGCTGTTTCTGTATGCCGTACCCGCAGCATCACCAGGCTGTTAAAGTTCCCCACCACCTGCGCCGCTTTCGCCGCATTGCCCAGCCGCGCTTCGATATCCGGCAGCGTCTGGGTATAGGCCGTCACTTCGATACCCGCCCCGCCGCCTTTGTTAATCAGCGGAATAAACTCATCCCCCATCAGCTCGTTAAATTCATCACAGTGCAGGCTAATGGGTGTTTTCTTACCTTCCTCTCCGGGCAGGCCGTCATTCACACCAAACTTGTAGATATGCCCCGCTACAGAGACCAGATCGGCAAACATCGAGTTACCCACCGCTGCCGCGACTTCCGGATCGGACAACGCATCAAGGCCGATATACACCACGCCCTTTTTACGGATCACCTGCTGCCAGTCAAAGATAGGACGGGGATCGGACATATCGGTGTAGTTAGGTGAGATCAGTTGCGCCGTCTTACCGGAGGTCAGTTTCTCCAGTAACGGCAGCAAACTGGCGACAATCTTGTCGTAATACTTCTGGTCGTAGCGTACCGACGAACGCAGGCCATCGAGCACCGGATCATAAACTTTCTTCCCCTCGTCGCTGTTCAGCACCTGTTCAATCGCCACCACCCGTAGCGAACGACCTTCCATATGCCGGGGGATATCGCGCTCATCCAGAATTTGCGCCAGATTCTCCACCTGTTGCCACAGCGCCGGAGTGTGCTTTACCATCCAGGTCTCCGCATAGGTCTCAAACAGATCGCCGATATTGTTCACGTAACGCTGGATCAGGCCAAAATCCGGGCGTTGCCCCAGCGCAACCAGCGCCCGTGCAATAATATTGACGAAACGCCAAGCGAACTCTTTAAACGCGGCACTGTTACCTTCACTACTGAGCTGTCCGGCCACACGAGAAGCGACTTCCGAAATACGACCAAAGCGTCCGACCGCGTTGTAACGGGTGCTGATATCCGGCCATCCCAGATGGAAAACATGAAATTCACCGGCGCGGCCTGCGCGATGTGATTCGGCATACATTCGCTTCAGCAGATCGGCATCACCTTTCGGGTCGAAAACAATGGTGACGTTACCGCGACGAATATCCTGAGTGATCAGCAGCTCGGCGAGGCGAGTTTTGCCGACGCGCGTGGTGCCGAGAACCAACATATGCCCGACGCGCTCACCCAGACTCATCGAGACATTGACCTCATCCGGCTCGATGCCATGCAATGCCGGATGACCGCCGACCGGTGGCAATGGCCGAACGGGATTCAACGCCGAATCACGGGCCAGCAGTTTGCACAATGCGGGAAAACGATGTTCATAGTGCTGTTCAAAACGACGAGCTGCCTGGTATAACGCCGGGGGATTCAACGGGCCATCTCTGCACCACAATCAGCCCCTGCATAATATTTTCCAGCACCGACAAATGTGGAAATAACTGGAAGTTTTGAAAAACCATCCCGGTTTGCTGGCAAATACGGCGGATATCTTTTCTTTTTGGCGCTGAGTCGGGCGAAAAGGATATATCCTCATTACCAATAGTTAATTTTCCAGCCTGCGGAATTTCCAGTAAGTTAATGCAGCGTAATAATGTACTCTTGCCACTTCCCGATGGGCCAATTAGCGCCGTGACGCTACCCTCAGGGATCGTCAACGAAATATCGTGCAATACTTTCTGGTTAGCGAAACTTTTCTCAAGTGCGGACAGCGTTATCATGATACTCATCCTTTACTACCGTATTTCTCTCTAACCTTATTTCCAGTCGGGATTGCAGATAAGATAAAACGGAACTGATTAATAAATAGAGAATGGCCGCTTCGGTATATAGAATTAACGGTTGGTAAGTCACCGCAGCAATACGCTGTGCGGCCAGGAAAAGCTCCGGTACGGTGATCACGGAAGCCAGCGAGGTATCTTTCACGAGGGAGATGAAGGTATTCGACAACGGCGGCACAGCTACCCTGGCGGCCTGTGGCAGGATGATATAGCGCAGCGACTGCGCCCAGCTCATACCAATAGAATGGGCGGCTTCCCACTGCCCTTTGGCAACGGAAAGCAAGGTTGCGCGAATGACTTCAGACGTAAATGCCCCAACGTTCAGCGTAAAGCCGATAACCGCCGCCGGAAACGCATCCAGGGTAATCCCCACGCTCGGCAGTGCGTAAAATATCAGAAACAACTGCACCAGCAGCGGCGTGCCGCGAATAATCCATACATAGAATCGTACCAGGCTTTTTAGCGGCGCAGGCCCGTATAAACGTATTAACGCGACGATAAACCCCAGCAGCAGGCCGAGGGAAAATGAAATCAATGTTATGGGGATAGTAAAAACCAGCCCGGCGTAAAGCATCGGCCAAAACGAGCTTATTGCGAGTGAAATAAATTCCGGCACAGCTCACCTTTTATCTGTCATCTTTCTTTATTGCCAAACGCTTAATGGGGTTCAGCTTATAAATGGAGCTTATCATGCGTATAACCCCATCGGCATATATCAATACTGGCAATCCATAACCAGATTCGTTATTTACAATAACAAGAAAAACCATCGATTATTTTCGGCTATACTTTGCTGAAATAAACATAAAGCAGCGGGTAAAAACCATAATTCGGTGAAAAAAACGTCAAAAAAGCCCTATTCTGGAAATCGACATGCCCAGGCGGCTAACAGCCTTTCCCTCCGGACGGCTAAAAAGCATCTTATATTCTTTTTTGCTCTTAGCAGCAGACAAAAATTCTTTAAAATGCCAATTTTGCAGCCCTACCATTCAAATCATCTCGATACGAATGGGTAAAATGTTATGTCAGTTTTTCATTCTGTTAGCGACCTTATTGGTCACACCCCCCTGCTCCAGTTGCATAAATTGGATAGCGGCCCCTGTAGCCTGTTTTTAAAACTGGAAAATCAAAACCCCGGCGGGTCAATTAAAGATCGCGTGGCGCTGTCGATGATCAATGAAGCCGAACGACTGGGGAAATTAAAACCCGGCGGCACGATTATTGAAGCCACCGCCGGGAATACCGGCCTGGGGCTGGCGCTGATTGCGGCGCAGAAAAATTACCGCCTGATTCTGGTGGTGCCGGACAAAATGAGCCGCGAGAAAATATTCCACCTGCGTGCTCTGGGGGCGCAAGTATTGCTTACCCGCTCAGACGTCAACAAAGGCCACCCAGCCTACTATCAGGACTACGCCCGCCGCCTTGCTGGCGAAACACCCGGGGCTTTTTATATCGACCAGTTTAATAACGAGGCCAATCCGCTGGCCCATACCACTACCACCGCCCCGGAAATCTTTCAGCAACTGGAGGGCAATATTGACGCTATCGTCGTTGGCGTCGGCTCCGGCGGGACTCTCGGCGGGCTACAGGCCTGGTTTGCTGAACATTCGCCTAAAACAGAATTTATCCTGGCGGATCCGACGGGTTCCATTCTGGCGGACCAGGTCGAAACCGGGCGCTACGGCGAAACGGGATCCTGGCTGGTTGAGGGGATCGGCGAAGACTTTATTCCGCCGCTGGCCCACCTTGAAGGAGTCAAAAATGCTTACCGCGTCACCGATAGCGAGGCGTTCGCCACCGCCCGCGAGCTGTTGCAGGTTGAAGGCATTCTGGCGGGTTCTTCAACCGGCACTTTGCTTAATGCCGCCCTGCGTTACTGTCAGGCGCAAACTTCCGCCAAACGTGTGGTGACCTTCGCCTGCGACAGCGGCAACAAATATCTATCAAAAATGTTTAACGATGACTGGATGCGCCAGCAGGGCTTTTTAAGCCGCCCTTCGCGCGGCGATCTCAGTGACTTTATCGCCCTGCGCCACGATGAAGGGGCCACCGTCACCGCCGCGCCGGACGACACGCTGGCCGCGATCCTCGCCCGTATGCGCCTTTACGATATCTCGCAGTTGCCGGTGCTGGAAAACGGCCGTGTGGTCGGCATCGTCGACGAATGGGATCTGATTAGCCATGTTCAGGGCGACAGCCAGCGCTTTTCCCTGCCGGTCAGGGAAGCGATGACCCGCAACGTGGAAACCCTGGATAAACACGCGCCGGAAAGCGCGCTGAAAGCCATTTTCGATCGCGGCCTGGTGGCCGTTATCGCCGACAACGATCGTTTTCTTGGCCTTATTACCCGCAGCGATGTGCTGACCACCTGGCGTAACCGACTCGAACATTAAGGATTTAACAATGACCAATTTGCATACCCTGAGCGTACATAGCGGCTCCTTTACCGATGAACACGGCGCGGTGATGCCGCCCATCTACGCCACCTCCACCTTTGCCCAGCCCGCGCCGGGCCAGCATACCGGTTACGAATATTCGCGCAGCGGTAACCCGACCCGCCACGCGCTGGAGACGGCCATTGCTGACCTGGAAAGCGGTACGCGAGGCTTCGCCTTTGCATCCGGACTCGCAGCAATCTCTACCGTACTTGAACTGCTCGATAAGGACAGCCACCTGGTCGCCGTTGACGATGTTTATGGCGGGACTTATCGTCTTATCGAAAACGTTCGTCGCCGTAGTGCCGGTCTGCGGGTGAGCTGGGTGAAGCCGGACGATCTGGCGGGCATTGAAGCGGCCATTCAGCCCGACACGCGGATGATTTGGGTCGAAACGCCGACTAATCCGCTGCTTAAGCTTGCCGACCTCAGCGCCATTGCCGCCATTGCGCGGCGGCACAATATTATCAGCGTCACCGACAACACCTTTGCTTCACCGGTTATCCATCGTCCGCTGGAGCTGGGCTTCGATATCGTGGTGCACTCGGCGACCAAATATCTTAACGGCCACTCTGATGTGGTCGCCGGGCTGGCGGTCGTCGGTGATAACTCCGCGCTGGCGGAAAAGCTGGGCTATCTGCAAAACGCGGTGGGCGGCGTGCTTGACCCGTTCAGCAGTTTCCTGACGCTGCGGGGTATTCGTACCCTGGCCCTGCGTATGGAGCGCCACAGTAGCAACGCGCTATTGCTCGCCGAGTGGCTGGAGCAGCAGCCGCAGGTCGAAAAGGTGTGGTTCCCATGGCTGGCCTCGCATCCGCATCATCAACTGGCGCGCAAGCAGATGGCGCTTCCCGGCGGGATGATCTCCGTGGTGGTCAAAGGCGACGACGGCTATGCCGAACGGATCATCCGCAAGCTGAAGCTGTTTACCCTCGCGGAGAGCCTCGGCGGCGTGGAAAGCCTGGTGAGCCAGCCGTTCAGCATGACGCATGCATCAATTCCGCTGGAGCAGCGCTTAGCCAACGGCATTACTCCGCAGCTGATTCGTCTGTCGGTAGGAATTGAAGATCCGCAGGATCTGATCGCCGACTGGCGTTATGCGCTACGCGATTAAACAGATTGCCCGCCGCAAAGGCGGGCCGCTGTTCTACTGCTGCCCCTGCAGAAGATGCTCAACAAAACGCGTTAGCTTCGGCAGCGGGCGCAAGTCTTGCCGCCAGAGTAAATGAATCGGTCTTGGCTGCGGCGTATAATCCTCCATCACACGAACCAGCTTGCCGCACTCCAGCGCGTCGGCCAGCAACACTTCCGGCTGGAGCAGCAACCCGGCTCCGGCAATCGCCGCCATTCGCAGGGCATAACCATCATTGCAGCGCAGAATTGCGTCGCGCTTCCAGCGGATCCCCTCCTCAGCTCCCGGTAATTTCCACTCGTTGCGCGCGGTCCACACCGTATGCGACAAACAGAGATGAGAGGCCAGATCGGCAGGCGTATTCGGCGTACCGTGACGGGCTAAATAGTCGGGCGCGGCGCAGATCGTCATCCGGTAAGGCGCGAGATATTTTGCCACCAGATCGTCGTTATGGATCTCACCGATGCGGATCGCCAGATCGACGCCCTCATCCACCAGATCGACCATGCGATTAGTCAGATCCAACTCTACACGCACGTCGGGCCAGGCTTGTAGAAAGGTGGCTGTCAGCGGGGCGATAACGCAGGCACCAAACGACGTCGGCGCGCTCACCCGCAGCGTGCCCGCTGGTGCTACCCGCAGCCTCTCCACCGAGCTTTCGGCAATCGAAACCTGCTCAAGTACGCGTTTCGCCTCTTCAAAATAGACTCGCCCGGCATCGGTCAGGCTCTGACGACGAGTGTTGCGCTCCAGCAGACGGGTATTTAGCTGGCGCTCAGTCAGCGCGATGTATTTACCCACCATGACCGCCGACATCTCAAGGTGCGATGCGGCGCCGGTAAAGCTTCCGCACTCCACCACCGCAATAAAGATCTCCATCGCCCGCAGCTTATCCATATTACAAACTCCTGGTTAGCAATCATCTAACTTTTCGTCAGTTTATCCGATATCTGTTTTATTAAAGAATAGAGGCTCACCACAGTAAAGAGCCTATCCCAGTAGGCGTAATTGTTGCCGGTGGTTTGGACACGGACAGCGCGGAAAAACCGGAGCGTACACGTAGTACGTGAGGATTTTGAGCACTGCCCAGGGCCAAACCAGCAAATAAAATAGCCTAATGAGATAGGTTCTAAGGAGTCTGCTATGAAAATCATCATTATTGGTGCCAGCGGTACCGTTGGCCGCGCCGTTGCGCAAGAATTAAGTCAGCGCCATGAAGTTATTCGCGTCGGCCGCACTCAGGGCGACTATCAGGTTGATATCACCTCGCAAGAGAGCGTGCAGAGTTTGTTTGAAAACATTGGCCGGATAGATGCGATTGTTTCCGCCACCGGCAACCTGTTCTTTGGTCCTCTGGAAACCATGACCGATAACGATTTCAACCAGGGCTTGCAGGATAAGTTATTGGGGCAGGTTCGTCTGGCGCTGACCGGACAGCATTACCTCAACGACGGCGGTTCCATTACGCTGATTAGCGGGATAGTCGCTCACGAGCCCATCGCGCAGGGAGTCAATGCCACCACCGTGAACGCCGGGCTGGAAGGGTTCGTTCGCGCCGCCGCCTGCGAACTGCCGCGCGGTATGCGTATTAACCTGATTAGCCCCACCGTATTGACCGAATCGGCGGCAGCCTACGACGGTTTCTTCCCCGGTTTTGAGAGCGTCCCTGCCGCCAGCGTGGCTCAGGCCTACCGCCGCAGCGTGGAAGGCATTCAGAACGGACGAATCTATAAGGTCGGCTACTGAACTGAGCAAAATGACTGCCTGAGCAAAAAATAAAATAACATCCTGCTGCCGCGAGCGGGATGTTAAAGATTAATATGGCGAATGATTAATATGACTTAACGTGAGAGAAACAATATATTCCATAAATAAACCTAATATAATTTCGCCTCGTTTATCTCATAAAAAACCATCTTGAAATAATTCCGTCACAATCTCACCCTATATTCTCAAGCCTTAATAAACAACGAATTACAAACCATAAATATCGAGGCTTATTTTGATTCGCTATATTCCCGTTACTGTCTCTCTGGTCGCAGCTGCCGTCTCCGGCGTCTTATCCGCCGCACCAATAAATACTCCCAGGCTCGCCACGATGGATAATTTTCGTGATATTGCTGGTACCACGTCGATTTATACCACCAGCCACGACGGTACTATGCGTACAGGCGTTTTTTATCGTTCAAATGCGCTGGCGTTATCCGTCGCAGACCAGGCTACTCTCAGCACGCTTGGCATCAGCGATGTTTATGATTTACGTACCGCCAGCGAAATCGCCAGCAGCCCGGACGTGATGCCCGACGGGGCAACCTATACCAATATTGATATCATCGGCAACGCCGCTTCAGGCAGTAACATTACCTCGATAACGTTTAGCAGCGCCGCTGAAGCCAAAGCGATGATGCAGCAGACCAACGTCTCCTTCGTCAGCGATGCCGGGATGCGCGCGCAGTTCAGCACTCTGTTTAACGATCTGGCCAACGCCGACGGCGCCGCCCTGTTCCACTGCACCGCAGGCAAAGACCGTACCGGCTGGACTGCCGCCATGCTGCTAAGTATTGCCGGCGTCGACGAGGCAACCATTATGGAAAACTACCTCGCCACCAACGATTATACCCGTCAGCGTGTTGAAGCAACCCTGGCGATGATGCCGCCAGCCATGGCAGCAATTTACGAGCCGCTGCTGGGCGTTGATGCCAGCTATCTGCAGGCCGGGCTGGACGAAATTACCCGTGAATATGGTTCAGTTGATAACTATCTGAAGCAAGGGCTGGGGCTATCGCAGGAGACTCTCTACGTGCTGCGCGGAAAAATGGTCCATTATGGCCAGCTTCCGGGACAGAGCGAGCTACGGGGGAATGCGGCACAGGGCGCAGCGCTGCTTAACGCGCTACAAAACAGTGAGCTTTCCGGCCGTTACACCGACTATAACAACTATCTGCAATCGGCCATTGATGCCGGAACGCTTGGCGGAGTGGAGTCTCAGGTTGGCGGACAAATTCATGCGGATGCCGCCAGCTATCTGCTGCGTAGCGGCTCACGTCTGGATCGTGCGCTGACACCGAATATCGACAGCCGCCAGCTGCGCGATGGCGAAGGAAAACTGTGGTTAACCGGACTTAACGGTTATCTGGGTACCGACGGTTCCGCCCGCGCCGCCAGCAGCAATGAGCACACCACTGGTACGCTGCTGGGCTATACCCAGAGGGTGAACTCGCAGTTTAGCGGCTACGGCACGCTGGGATATAGCTGGGGTTCACTGGGCAGCGCCAACGCCGACGCGGATGCTAATACCACACTGTTAGGTTTCGGTGGCCGCTATGCATTCGAGGATCTTAATCACAGTCTCTTTGCCGCAGCCGATCTTAACGCCGGTTGGATTGACTACAGCAGCACCCGTAAGATGAGCGGCGGATTGGGTACCGCCACTGGCGATACCCACGGACAACTGTTCGGCGGCACGCTACGCCTGGGCTACGTGACCCCGCTCGATTTCGCCAGCGTCGAGTATTCAGTCGGCACCCGATTAACCCATCTGCGAATGGACGCCTTCCGCGAGAGCGGCAGCGAGCTGGCGCTCGACGTCGATCGCGTCAGCGAAAATAACGCCAGCGGCGTTGCCAATATTAACCTCGCCTTTAATCCACACAACAGCGGCAACTGGACCTTTACCCCTGCGGTGAATGTCGGCTATGAACACAGTTTCAGCGGCCCCTCGGTGCGCACTCGTGGGCAAGTTTATCAATATGAGGTGGTACAAAACTCGGCCTTCAATAGCCGCGATATGTTCAATGCAGGTGCCAACATTGGCGTGACGCGCGGCGCGCTGAGCCTGAACCTGGGCGGCCAGGCCGAAGTCGCCAGCGGCGGCGACAGCCACGGCTATAGCGGCAATTTAAGCGTGGCGTACGCCTTTTAAAAAACCACAGCAAGCCGTCGTCTCTGGCGGCTTGCTATTCCCCACAAAATTGTAAAGAGGTCAATTTTTGACGCCGAAGATTGGCTCATGCTGGAACGCCGTCCGCAAAATGAAACGCTGGCAGGAAAGGTAAAACAGAAATTATGTTTCAATTGGCTATCGGCAGCTACAATCATCAATCCGACTTATGATTGCCCTTACCATAAAAAGTAGTTGATCTGGTATCGACAAGCTCTTATTTTGCTTCTCAGTTTTTAAACGAGATGAAACTGATGCCGACAATTACAGCCTGTAGTATGAAAGAAGCAAAAGAGTTAATTAACTGTGGGAAATATAAGGAAATCGTTCTAAATTTCGACATTGACGCTGATGATTTTTTCACCCTCGCCACCTCCCAACAAGATACTAAAGTCACCATCACGGACAGAAATAATCACTCATCGGTAAAAGCACAAAAATAATAAAACCCCTGAGGCTCTTCTTATGTTGTTAGTTATTGGTACCGTCGCTGTTGCTTTTCTCTCCTCATTGATGCTGATCTGGCTTGACGATCGCATTGCTGACCAGGATTAACAACCAGGGCTGGCGATAAGCCGCCAGAATCCCTCCTCTGAGTTTCTCTCGCCCGTGGTCATCTGCTGCGGGCGATTCAATACAGTATCGTTAATCCCACTCTTCGATCCACTCACTGACCGCTTTCGCCAGTTGTGCAGGCTGTTCCAGCGGCAGCATATGACCACAATCATCGATTATCTGAAGCTCAGCACCTGTAATACTCGCCTGTAATTCCTGTAATTCATCCAATGAACGAGAGGGATCCTGAGCGGCAGCAATCACCAACGTTGGACAGGTAATGGGCTGCGTGGTGAGATGGCCACGAACAAGGCTAGCCTGATGGCGAAAAGCTTCCGCTCCGAGTCTCGCACCCATCGCCCTGATTTTTGCTACCAGCGTTTTATCTCCTGCCCGCTGCGGATGCAGGGTTCCAGCAATCGCCGAAGGACTGATTCCATTAAACGACGATGATGCCGACACCGCGGCAATGGCTGCCTGTTTTATTTTTTGCTGCTCAGCGCTGTCTTCACGCAACGAGGTCGCTATCAGCACCAGACCGGCTACCGCCTGCGGATACTGTTCGACGATCGCGCGGGCGACATAGCCACCCAGCGAAAATCCAATGAGGATAAAACGCGGGGGTAGATCATCAACGATGTATCGCGCCATCACACTAATGCTGTCGCCGTGATTAAGTCCGGCGCGAATAAAAGTTCGCTCCTGTGGAAAAGCAGCCACAAAATCATCCCACAGGGTTTCATCCAGCATAAATCCAGGAACCAACACAATGGGTAATGTTTCGCGATTCATTGAGTTACTCTCGGTTTTTTAAAAGAGGAATATCAGGCAGGAAACTCCGCGCCGCCAGGCGGCGCGAAGCTGGGTGATTACAGTGACTTCGCCAGACGCTCAACGGCGGTCATCAGGCCGTCTGCCGATACCGTAGAGTAGGACAGACGCAGCGTGCGGGTATCCGGGTTGTCGTTATAAAATGCTTCCCCAGGCACATAGACCACGCCGTTTTCCAGCGTTTTCTTCATCCATTCCATGGTATCGAACGGATAGCGGAAGCGGGCCCACAGGAACATACCGCCTTTTGGTCGGCTGAACTCAAGATGCTCTCCAAGACGTGATTCCAGCGCGTCGGCCAGCGCCACACACTTCTTGCGGTAATCTTCGCGGATCAGGGCTATCTGATTTTCCAGACGATTCATACCCAGGTATTCCGTAGTGATCACCTGCGACAGCATATTGGTGTGCAGATCCGCCGCTTGCTTGACGATCACCGTCTGCTGGGCCAGCCAGTCCGGCATCACGATCCAGCCAATACGCATACCTGGCGCGAGGATCTTAGAGAAAGTGGAGGTATATACCACCTGATCTTCGCAGCCTAGCTCAACCGCGTACTGATACAGCGGGCGATACACTTCATCTGTGAAGCTGATTTCACCGTACGGATCGTCTTCAATAATCACGAAATCATGCTGCTTTGCCAGTTCAACCACACGGCGGCGGCGCGCTTCGCTCAGGGTTTTCCCGCCGGGGTTTCCGAAGGTCGGCACCAGGTAAACGGCTTTGACGCGGGTGGTTTCCAGCAGGTCAGCCAGTTGTTCAACCAGCATGCCGTCATCATCGGTATCGACGCTGAGAATATTGGCCTGCGCCAGCTGGAAGACCTGTAGCGCCGCCAGATAGGTCGGGCGCTCAACGACGACAGCATCGCCTGGATCGAGTAACGTGCGAGCGACCATATCCAGCGACTGTTGTGAGCCGGAGGTGATATAGACATGGCTTGCCGGACAGGCAACGCCACGCGCATGACACAGCTCGCTCACTGCCTGACGCAGCGGCGGGTAGCCTTCAGTCAAACCGTACTGGAACGCATCGTTAAAGCGACCATTCATCACCTGCTGTACCGCCAGGTTCAGGCCTTCGGTATCGAAAAGCTCCGGGGCCGGAATGCCGCCGCCCAAAGAGATAACGCCGGGCAGTTTACTGTGTTTGAGGAGTTCGCGGACGGCGGAGGGTTTAAGTTCACCCGCGCGGGCGGCGAGTCGCCGATCGTGCATACTATTTTCCTTTTCTGTCTTGTTGTTGTGATGTTTTATCTATTTTTTACCAATAATGCCCCAGCCGCGCTACGCTCACCGGGGGCTTAGTATTCATACCCTGGTAGCCCGGATAAGGCGGTCAGCGCCGCAATCCGGGATAAAATTTAACGACTGTCTGTGTCTTTTAACACGATTAACGGCTCAATATCGCTCTCTTTTTTCACCACCAGCGAATCATCGCCGCGCAGGCAGGTACCGCCATAGTTACCGCCGACCGTAAAGGTGCAAACCTGGATGTATTTTCCATCCACCTTCGGCAGGCACCACAGTTGCTGGTAAATATTCTTGCGGTCGAAAAACTGGCCGCTGGTTTTATCCAGCACTTCGTCCTGCGGGCCAATCAAGTCAATGTTGTTACCACAGCGCCCTGAGATTGGCTTAACCGCATAGCCAGTTTCCGCTAGCTGCTCGTTGACCACAAAATCGGTATCCAGCAGGTAACGATGGTTCGGGAACAGCGACCACAGCACTGGCAGAATTGCCTTGTTGCCGGGGATGACCGTCCACAGCGGTTCAAACACTAAGACTTCAGGACGCAGCAGAACGTCAATCAGACGCACTTCATTATTGGGGTGCCCGGTGCGAATCGGCACGGCGGCATACTCGTCGGCGCTGACTTCACGCACCTGCTCAATGGCAGTTTCCCATGCCCAGGTTTTCCAGACGCAGTTGACCAGCCGACCGTCGGCATCAATAAGCTGCCCGGCGGCATCCCAGTGCAGCTCATCAAGGCCGTACAGAATTTTGCTGTCGAAACCGGCCTGCGTCAGCGAACGCTGGATAAACTGCGCGTGATAGTTCTCCTCCAAATCCTTGTCCTGCATGATGTGCACGAAAGGGCGCGCCCGGCTGTGCTTCCACGCCCCGGCCAGCTCATCCAGCAGGTTTTCCGCCGGGTTGTGTCCGGTGCCGTAGTAGCCCTGTTTCAACCACTGTTCGAGGATCAGGCCACCTTCGGTATGGCAGGAGGCGGAGTCGGCGTTGTATTCATAGACCTTCAGCCCGCGCTCATCCATACAAAAATCCATACGACCAGTGATCATATGATGCCGACGGCGTTGCCACGAGAGGCGCAGGCGCGGCCAGAGGATTTTCGGAATATCGAATAGCGCCAACAGGCTGTCATCCTTCATCACCTTATCAGTGGCGTGCAGGTACATCAGGTGCAGCTCGTTGGTCGCCTTGATAAGCTCCTGCTCGGCGCTTTCGCTAATGGTGAAATACTGGTAAGGGTCTTTATTGATGACGTGGCCGTTGGCTTCAACGTAGGCTTTTTGCAGCGAATCTTTCTCGTTGAGCCAATTGCCGCGGAACTGGCCTTTATTCGGCAACCGCGCGCCTTTGATAGCCATCGCGTCCCCCGGCAGAACCGGCTGCGGCAGGCTGTGCTCGGTATCAGCGGTTTGGATCATCCAGCCAAGGATTTCGGTATCGGCAAAGGTGTCTTTAATCGTGTAGATGCCGTTTTTCACTTCCAGCGTCAGCTCGCGGGTCCACTGCTGGCCCTGCGGCAGCGGCGCGTGAATCACGTTTTGCTCGGCGATCCGGACTTTATTCCCGACCAGTTGAGTAATTACCGCCACGTGTCCGGTGTGTTTAAACTCGCCGCCCTTCTGCCAAATCAGTAGAGAACCGGCAATCGGCGGACGGCGGGAGCCGTTAGCAAAAGCCTGCAGTGGTAGAATATTGTCGTTGACCACTTCGCGCAGAAAACGCAGAGAGAAGATTTCGTAGGCCATGCCGACATCGGTGAACACAAAGCCGTAGGTGAGGAACAGAAAGCGGCGCGCAAACTCTACGCACTGCCATTTGTGCCCCATATACTCATTACCGATATAACTGCGGAACGTGGCGTCATCCGGATAATCTTGCGGATTTAAGCTACTGTAATTAGAAGAATAAATCGCTACGCCGCCCGGCGCGTAGCCTAAAAGTGTACCAAACGGGGCGTCACTGTTTGTCGAACCTTTGCTCATTTAGCCTGACCTCAAATTAATGCAGCCCGGGCAGTTGGCGAAACAAAACTCCCTCTTCTTATCCTGCCGCAGGCACTTACCAGACAGAGGTGAAATGATGATACCACTCATTCGATTCGCTAATCGTGCCCTTAAGGAAAATAAGCCTGCGCCGCCAGGCAAAAGTGATATCGTTATTTGAGATAAAAAACAATCAGGAGTCGACAATGAGCACACCTTCGCATCTGACTGCCCAACCGCTGGTCTGGGGGCATGGCCCACGCACCTTTGAGGTTTTCCTCGAACCGACCTGCCCTTACTCGGTGCGCGCCTTCAATAAACTTGATGACCTGCTGGATGAAGTTGGCGCGGATAACGTCACCATCAAAATTCGTCTTCAGTCTCAGCCGTGGCATCTGTTCTCCGGCGTCATCGTGCGCTGCATTCTCGCCGCATCCACTCTGCCGCACGGTCGCGAGCAGGCGCACAAGGTGCTGAAAGCCGTCGCTGACCACCGCGAGGAGTTCGAGTTTACCGACCACTGTAGCGGGCCAAACATGAACGTCACGCCGCAGCAAATTATTGAGCGAATCGAACGCTATAGCCACGTCTCGCTGGCTGCCGCCTTTGCCCATCCGGAACTGCAAAACGAGATCAAATGGCATAGCAAATACGCCCGCCAGAACGGCATTCACGTGTCGCCGACCTTTATGGTTAACGGCCTGGTGCAGGCGGATCTCGGCAGCGGCGATGATATCAGCGCATGGGCCGCGCGAATTCTGGCTTAGTAAGGCTCTCACGCTCCGGCGCTGCAGCGCCAGCTACACTATTTCAACACTTCATGAAAAAGGCAGGCCAGCATGTCAGAGAATAACTACCAACCACCTAAAGTGTGGGAATGGAAGCAAAACAACGGCGGCGCATTCGCCAATATCAACCGTCCCGTCTCCGGCGCAACCCATGACCAGGAGCTGCCGGTGGGGGCGCATCCGCTTCAGCTCTATTCGCTGGGAACGCCCAACGGTCAGAAGGTGACCATTATGTTGGAAGAGCTGCTGGCGCTGGGCGTCAGCGGCGCGGAGTATGACGCCTGGCTGATTCGCATCGGCGAAGGCGATCAGTTCTCCAGCGGCTTTGTCGAGGTTAACCCAAACTCGAAAATCCCTGCGCTCAGCGACCACTCCACCACGCCGCCGACCCGGGTTTTTGAATCCGGCAGCATCCTGCTCTATCTGGCGGAGAAGTTCGGTTTCTTCCTGCCAAAAGATCCGGCAGGCCGCACCGAAACCCTTAACTGGCTATTCTGGCTGCAGGGCGCGGCTCCGTTCCTCGGGGGCGGCTTTGGCCACTTCTTCAACTATGCGCCGGTAAAAATCGAATACGCGATCGATCGCTTTACGATGGAAGCTAAACGCCAGCTTGATGTGCTGGACAAGCAGCTTGCCCGCGGTCGTTTTGTTGCAGGGGAAGAGTACACTATTGCCGATATGGCCATCTGGCCATGGTACGGCAACGTGGTGTTGGGGAATGTTTACAACGCCGCCGAGTTCCTTGATGCCGGTAGCTATAAAAACGTACTGCGCTGGGCGCAGGATGTGGGCAATCGCCCCGCCGTTCAGCGCGGACGCATGGTTAACCGCACCTTCGGCCCGCTCAATGAGCAGCTTCACGAACGCCATGCTGCCAGCGATTTCGAGACGCAAACTGAAGATAAACGCCAGGCGTAACGCCCCTGCCCACCGGGGGCTTCAGCCTCCGGTTTTTAGCTTTCCAGCCGATAGCCCGCCATAAAGTAGCGCATTGACGTGCACGAACTTCCCTCTTTGAAGAAGTCCATCACCATGTCTCTGTCCAGGCCATAGCGACGGGTAAGGATCCCCGCTTCCCAGGCGCTAAGCTGACGGTCGCCGGTTTTTTCAAACATGCGGTGTGAATAACCGAGCACAAACCCGCGTTTATAGTCGGAGCAAAAATTTGCCGCATGCGTGGCGGTGTCAGCATGGGATGCCTGAAGCCCCGCCATTAAGCCTTTACCAAAATGGTTTTCCATCGCACTCCCCTCAATCGTTATATATAAAATTATATAGCGATTTTTTGAGCGAGCGGTAGTGCTATTTCAGCCGATTTCGCTAGCGCAGATACTTCTCGAACCATGCCAGCGTGCGCTGCCAGGCCAGCTCGGCGGCAGCCCGGTCATAGCGCGGAGTAGAGTCATTATGAAAGCCGTGGTTAACGCCCTGATAAATATAGGCCTCATAGACCTTATTGTGTTCCTTTAGCGCCTTTTCATAGGCGGGCCAGCCTTCATTGATGCCGCTATCCAGACCGGCATAGTGCAGCAGCAGCGGGGCCTTAATTTTATCGACCTCATTTAGCGGCGGCTGGCGACCGTAAAAGGGAACCGCACAGGCCAGCTCGGGGATCGCCACCGCCGCCGCATTACTGACGCCGCCGCCGTAGCAAAAACCGGTCATGCCGACCTTTCCCTTTGCCTGAGGATGCTTCTCCATAAACGCTACCGCTGCGAAAAAATCGTTCATCAGCTTCACCGGATCGACCTTCTGCTGTAACTCCCGTCCTTCATCATCATTGCCGGGATAGCCGCCGACGGAGCTCAGACCATCCGGCGCCAGCGCAATATAGCCCGCTTTAGCCACTCGTCGGGCAACATCTTCAATGTAGGGATTCAGACCTCGGTTCTCATGCACCACTACCACTGCGGGCGCTTTGTCAGCTATTTTCGTCGGCATCACCAGATAGGCCCGTACTTCGCCGTGGCCATCAGGAGAGGGATAGTGAATATATTCTGGACGGATATCCGGGTCGGTAAACGCCACCTGCTCCGCCAGAGCGTAGTTTGGCTTCAGCAGATTAAACAACGCTAACGCGGTCATCCCGCCGACGGCATATTTTCCCGCCAGCTGCAGAAACTCGCGTTTGCTGATTTTGCCATGGGCGTAGTAGTCATAGTACTCCAGCAACTGCTGGGGAAAATCTTTGGCCGTCAGTCGCGTCATCACCCTTCCTCCGTTATTAAGTGCCCTTTAAGCAAAGCAGAAGCTCTGCCATGTGCCAGTAGAGGAGAGTAGAAACAGAGAGAAGGAACGACAGATTTTGTAGGCCGGGTCAGGCGCAAGCCGCCACCCGGCAGAAATGCAAGCACAATGCCTAAAACGGGTATGCCGTCAGCTTCAGTGTTTAACTTTCGTCAGACGATCGAGATAGCCCATTACAAAGGCCGACAGCACGAACGTCAGGTGGATAATGACGTACCACATTAGCTTATTATCGGGGACGTTTTTCGCATCCATAAACACCCGCAGCAGGTGAATGGAAGAGATAGCCACAATGGAGGCTGCAACCTTATTTTTCAGCGAGGTCGCGTCCATTTTACCCAACCAGCTGAGCTTCTCCTTGCCCTCGTTGATATCTAGTTGCGAGACAAAATTTTCATAGCCGGAGAACATTACCATCACCAGCAGACCGCCCACCAGAGTCATATCCACCAGCGACAGCAGGGTCAGAATCATATCCGACTCACTGACGCTGAATATGTGCGGCAGTATGTGGAAGATCTCCTGAAAAAATTTGATCGTCAGCGCAATCAGCCCAAGCGAAAGGCCAAAATAAACCGGTGCCAGCAGCCAGCGCGAGGCATACATAGCGTTTTCCAGAAAGCGTTCCATAAGATCCCGTAAGTTAACAAAAACGAACGGTATTATATCGCAACAAAGCAACGTTATAGCAACAGCTTACCAACAGAGCAACTATCAGATGGGCGTAAAAAAGGCTGGCACAAGGCCAGCCTGGAGAGATGCGTTGGAGAGAGGGGGGTTACTTCGCTTTTACGGTTTCTTCGCCCACCAGACCAATCTTCAGATAGCCCGCCTGATGCAAAGTATCCATAACTTTCATCATCGTCTCGTAATCCACGGTCTTATCCGCGCGGAAGAAGACCGTCGTATCTTTCTTGCCTTCAGTCAGAACATCCAGCGACGTAATCATGCTCTCTTCAGTGATCGGGTCATTACCGAGGAACATGGTTTTATCCGCTTTCACCGACAGATAAATAGGCTTTTCAGGACGCGGCTGCGGCTGGCTGGAAGACGCCGGGAGATTAACCTTCACGTCTACGGTAGCGAGCGGAGCCGCCACCATAAAGATGATCAGCAGCACCAGCATGACGTCGATAAACGGCGTCACGTTGATGTCATGCATTTCGCCGTTATCATCGAGGTTTTCGTTAAAATGCATTGCCATAAAGCATCAACCTACGCGTAATTTCTGTGCGGTACGGACCGACTTAACGCCGCTGGCGCTCAGGTCGAGGTCACGGCTTTGCAGCAGCAATATCTGGGCTGCAACATCGCCAAGGGAAGCTTTGTAGCTGGCAATCATACGGGCGAAAATGTTGTAGATGACAACAGCTGGAATCGCGGCGAAGAGGCCGATTGCCGTCGCCAGCAGCGCTTCTGCGATGCCTGGAGCAACAACCGCCAGGTTAGTGGTTTGCGTCTGGGCAATACCGATAAAGCTGTTCATGATGCCCCAGACGGTGCCAAACAGGCCGACGAACGGGGAGATTGCGCCGATAGTCGCCAGATAGCCATTACCACGTCCCATATAGCGACCGACCTGCGCTACGCGACGCTCAAGGCGGAAGCCGGTACGTTCTTTAATGCCTTCGTTATCTTCCACGCCTGCGGAAAGCTCCAGCTCGTTCTGCGCTTCGTTGATCAGCTGCGAGGTCAAGCTTTTAGCATGGAAAGCGTTAGCAATATCGCTGGCCTGGTCGAGAGAGCGTGCTTCGGCAACCAGCTGCTGCTCGCGCTTGAGGCGGCGCTTGCTGGACAGGATCTCAGCACCTTTGCCAAAAAAGATAGCCCATGTCACGACCGACGCCAGAATCAGGCCGATCATCACCACCTTAACGACAATATCGGCGTGATGATACATACCCCAAACGGAGAGATCCGCCTGCATCAAATTATTACCCACACTGTATCTCCAGGACGTAAATCACAAAATCTGCGCACAATAATATCAAAACGTCATCGAATTGATAGTGGTTCTCATTAGTATTTACACTGTGCAGCAAATCACGTTTATTTTCCTTGCGCTTACGCAGTAAAAAAGTTGCTGACCCCGTCATTGATAAAATTTTTACCTGTATCCGCCACGACCCGGTACATAAACGGGTATTCATGTTAGTTTAGACGTCCAGACGTATAAAAATAGGTTATCTGAACATGGCTGATAAACATCTTGATACTGCGCTGGTTCACGCTGGCCGCAGCAAAAAATACACGCAAGGCTCGGTAAACAGCGTGATTCAGCGCGCGTCATCGCTGGTTTTCGACACCGTCGAAGCGAAAAAACACGCCACCCGCAACCGAGCCAAAGGCGAGCTGTTCTACGGCCGCCGCGGTACCCTGACCCACTTTTCTCTGCAGGAAGCCATGTGCGAACTGGAAGGCGGCGCCGGCTGCGCCCTCTTCCCCTGCGGCGCAGCGGCGGTCGCCAATACCATTCTGGCATTTGTCGAGCAAGGCGACCATGTTCTGATGACCAACACCGCGTACGAACCGACCCAGGATTTTTGTACTAAAATCCTCGCCAAACTCGGCGTCACCACCAGCTGGTTCGACCCATTGATCGGCGGAGATATTGCTTGTCTGGTGCAGCCCAACACCCGCGTGGTATTTCTGGAATCTCCAGGCTCCATCACCATGGAAGTCCATGATGTTCCGGCTATCGTCGCGGCGGTACGCAGCGTCGCGCCCGAAGCGATTATTATGATCGACAACACCTGGGCGGCGGGCGTGCTGTTTAAAGCGCTGGACTTCGGCATCGATATCTCCATTCAGGCTGCAACCAAATACCTGATTGGTCATTCCGACGGAATGGTCGGCACCGCGGTGGCCAATGAGCGCTGTTGGGCGCAGCTTCGCGAAAATGCCTATCTGATGGGACAAATGGTGGATGCCGATACCGCCTATATGACCAGCCGCGGTCTGCGTACCCTGGCCGTACGTCTACGTCAGCATCATGAAAGTAGCCTGCAGATTGCCGAATGGCTGGCTCAGCACCCGCAGGTGGCGCGCGTCAATCACCCAGCTCTGCCCGGCAGTAAAGGCCATGAGTTCTGGAAACGCGATTTCACCGGTAGCAGCGGACTGTTCTCTTTTGTCCTCAATAAGCGCCTGACCGACGCCGAGCTGTCCGCCTATCTGGACCACTTCAGCTTGTTCAGCATGGCCTACTCCTGGGGTGGCTTTGAATCGCTGATTTTAGCCAATCAGCCGGAGCAAATTGCCGAAATTCGTCCGGATGCTGAAGTCGATTTCAGCGGTACCCTGATCCGTGTGCACATCGGGTTAGAAAATGTTACCGATCTGCTGGATGATTTAGCGGCGGGCTTCGCGCGTATCGTGTAAAGTGACAGTGAGTGGCAACAATAGCGGACGTTTTTAAGAGAAGCGGCCGCTTTAGTTGCGCCCGGGATCAAGGTGCTCGGGTCTCTTCAGGAGTACACTAGACAAAAAATACGGTACCACTTAGGAAAGTCCATGGTTGTCATTCAAGAAATTGTCGCCGCGCTGTGGCAGCATGATTTTGCCGCATTGGCAAACCCCCACGTTGTGGGCGTTGTATATCTGGTCATGTTCGCAACCCTGTTTCTGGAAAACGGTCTGCTACCCGCCTCATTCTTACCGGGCGATAGCCTGTTGCTGCTCGCAGGTGCGCTGATTGCCAAAGGCGTAATGGGCTTTGTGCCAACTCTTGCCATTTTGACAACGGCAGCCAGCCTCGGCTGCTGGTTAAGCTATATTCAGGGGCGCTGGTTGGGTAATACCGTAACGGTTAAACGCTGGCTTGGGCATCTGCCGCACAAGTACCATCAGCGAGCGACCTGTATGTTCGATAAGCACGGTCTGCTGGCGCTGCTTGCCGGGCGTTTCCTGGCGTTTGTTCGCACCCTGCTGCCCACCATGGCGGGGATTTCCGGGCTACCAAGCCGCCGCTTCCAGTTCTTTAACTGGCTGAGCGCGCTGCTGTGGGTTGGCGTGGTTACCGGTCTGGGCTACGCGCTGAGCATGATTCCTTTCGTTAAGCGTCATGAAGATCAGGTAATGACCTGCCTGATGATCCTGCCTATTGTGCTGCTGATTGCCGGTCTGCTCGGAACGGTTATCGTCGTTATCAAAAAGAAATACTGCAGCGCCTGATGCCCAATACAGGGCGGCCTTTTTGCCGCCCTGTAGCTCCTCATTACATCCCCTGAATCGTCCTGATTCGCGCCGCATCTTCCCCCGGCGTAATACCGAAGTAACGCTTAAACTCGCGGCTGAATTGCGATGCGCTTTCATATCCTACCCGCATCGCCGCTGCGCTGGCTTTCATGCCGTCGTGGATCATTAACATGCGCGCTTTATGCAGGCGGTAGGTTTTCAGGTACTGTAGCGGAGAGGTGCTGGTGACCGATTTGAAGTTATGGTGGAACGCCGAGACGCTCATATTGGCTTCCGCCGCCAGCTGATCAACACTCAGGTTTTCGGTGTACTGGCTTTCAATACGCTTCAGCACGCGGCTAATCAGACTAAAGTGAGTCTGCCGGCTGACCAGCGCCAGCAGCGCTCCGCCACAGGGGCCTGTCAGCACGTGGTAGAGGATTTCACGGATAATCTGTTTGCCCAGAATTCGCGCGTCCAGCGGGCGCTCCATCACGTCCAGCAGGCGCTCCGCCGCGCACAGAATCTCTTCGGACAGCACCGCCGAGTTGATCCCGCTTGATGCCATTGACGGCTGAAACTGCTCATCTTCACCGATATCCATCAGCAGCTCCTGTAGTTGAAGAATATCGACATTAAGTCGAATCCCCGCCAGCGGGACCTCCGGGGTAGCGAAGGTTTCGCATTCGAACGGTAGCGGTACCGTTAACAG
Organism: Klebsiella sp.; assembly: GCF_027492335.1. Taxonomy (NCBI): domain Bacteria; kingdom Pseudomonadati; phylum Pseudomonadota; class Gammaproteobacteria; order Enterobacterales; family Enterobacteriaceae; genus Klebsiella; species Klebsiella sp. Next base: position 43,461 of record NZ_JAPUEW010000027.1, read on the forward strand.
CAGATATTCGTTGGTGTCATAGCGGAAAGTGCGCTCATTAATGTAGCCAATTTTATGCCCGGAAAAGAGAAATACGATCCCCGGTTGATACATAACCGGCGTGCGCGCACCCGGCTGCGTGCCGTACAGCAAACTAATATCTGGCAGTAGCTCGATGAGCATTTCTTCTTTATATTTCAGCTGATTAACCTTACTCGTTAATAGCTGACATATCTCAGCGCGGTTCATTTTTCGTGCTTCTCCGAACGATTTTCTACTTCCGCATTGTGCGCACTTGTGGAGCATTTCTCCAGCCCCAAGGAGAAATGGGCAAGACAACGGCAGGAATGTGCATTGAGGGGAGCGGGCGACGGGACCACAATATCCGTCATCTGGCAGAGGTATCGTCTCTGCTGGCGGTTTATCTATTTGAGGGCACCAGCCATGAATAATTTCGACCTACATACCCCAACCCGCATTCTGTTCGGCAAAGGCGCGATTGAAAACCTGCGCGATCAAATCCCGGCGGATGCACGCGTGCTTGTCACCTACGGCGGCGGTAGCGTGAAGAAAACCGGCGTGCTTGATCAGGTTCTGAGCGCGCTAAGCGGCATTGACGTCCTGGAATTTGGCGGTATCGAGCCAAACCCATCCTACGAAACGCTGATGAACGCGGTGAAAATCGCGCGTGATGAAAAGATCACTTTCCTGCTGGCGGTCGGCGGCGGTTCCGTTCTCGACGGGACCAAATTCATCGCTGCGGCAGCGCACTATGATACCAGCATCGATCCGTGGGAAATCCTCGAAACCTACGGCAGCAAAGTTGCCAGCGCCATCCCGATGGGCTCTGTGCTGACGCTGCCAGCGACCGGTTCCGAATCCAATAAAGGCGCGGTGATTTCACGTAAAACCACTGGTGACAAACGCGCATTTATGTCTTCTCACGTTCAGCCGGTATTCGCCATCCTTGACCCGGTTTACACCTACACTCTACCGCCGCGCCAGGTTGCCAACGGCGTGGTTGACGCATTTGTCCATACCGTTGAGCAGTACGTGACTTACCCGGTTGATGGTAAAATTCAGGACCGTTTCGCCGAAGGCATTCTGCTGACGCTGGTAGAAGATGGTCCGAAAGCGTTGAAAGAGCCGGAAAACTACGACGTACGCGCCAACATAATGTGGGCCGCTACCCAGGCACTGAACGGCCTGATCGGCGCTGGCGTGCCGCAGGACTGGGCGACCCATATGCTGGGCCACGAACTGACCGCGATGCACGGGCTCGATCACGCCCAAACGCTGGCTATCGTTCTGCCAGCCCTGTGGAATGAAAAACGCGATGCTAAACGCGCCAAACTGCTGCAGTACGCCGCTCGCGTCTGGAATATCACCGAAGGTTCTGAAGAGCAGCGTATCGATGCAGCCATCGCTGCAACGCGTAATTTCTTCGAACAGATGGGTGTACCGACTCACCTTTCCGACTACGGTCTGGATGGCAGCTCCATCCCGGCGCTGCTGGCGAAACTCGAAGAACACGGTATGACTCAACTGGGTGAAAACCAGGATATTACTCTGGACGTCAGTCGCCGTATTTACGAGGCTGCACGCTAATCAACGTCCTCTCCAGCGCGTAAACTCACGCAAAGGAGAGGAGTTTAACTACCGTTTTTAGCTATTTCGTCCAGACTTAATGCTACCCCTCAGCGGAATTTATTCCGCTGAGTTCATTAACAGGAGGAAGGCATGACACATCCAACCGTTATAAAACTACACGACGGCAACCTGATGCCGCAGCTGGGACTCGGCGTGTGGAAAGCAGGCAACGAGGAAGTCGTCTCCGCCATTCATAAGGCGCTGGAAGTCGGTTATCGCTCGTTTGACACCGCCGCCGTGTACCAGAATGAAACCGGCGTAGGCAATGCGTTAAGCAGCGCAGGCGTCGACAGAGATGAGCTGTTCGTCACCACCAAGCTGTGGAATGACGATCAAAAGCAGCCCCATCAAGCGCTGCAGGAAAGCCTTAAAAAACTCAAACTCGACTACGTCGATTTATATTTAATTCACTGGCCGGTTCCGGCAACCAACCACTTCGTCGACGCCTGGAAAAGCCTAATTGAACTGCAGCAGCAGGGGCTGGCAAAAAGCATCGGCGTCTGTAATTTCCAGGTTCATCATCTGCAAAAGCTGATTGATGAAACCGGCGTCGCACCGGTAATTAACCAGATTGAACTTCACCCTTTGTTGCAACAGCGCCAGCTTCACGCCTGGAATGCGACGCACAAAATCCAGACCGAGTCCTGGAGCCCGCTAGCTCAAGGCGGAGAAGGCGTATTCAATCAGAAAATTATCCACCAGTTGGCAGATAAATACGGCAAAACACCGGCGCAGATTGTCATTCGCTGGCACCTCGATAGCGGCCTGGTGGTGATTCCAAAATCGGTGACGCCGTCGCGCATCGCCGAGAACTTCAACGTCTGGGATTTCCGTCTGGATAAAGATGAATTGAGTGAAATCACTAAACTGGATCAGAACAAACGTCTGGGTCCAGACCCGGATCAGTTCGGTGGGTAATCAATCCTGCTCCGCCATACCCTGGCGGAGCATCAGTTCTTTGTTCCACGGTGAAAAGCACGTACATTCAATGCTCATTGCAAAACAAATGGAGTCGTGCTGATGAATTGTGTTTTCTGTCAAATTGCCGAGGGTAAAGCCCCCCTGCCATAAAGTCTGGGAAGATGAACACCACCTCGCCTTTCTCTCTATTTTCCCCAACACCGACGGTTTTACAGTAGTCATTCCGAAGAAACATTACCCCAGCTACGCTTTCGATATGCCGCCGCAGGCGCTGGCCGATTTAGTACTGGCAACTCAGAAAGTAGCAAAGCTGCTGGATAAAACCTTCGATGACGTGGGCCGTACCGGGATGTTTTTTGAAGGATTTGGCGTTGATCATATTCACAGTAAGCTCAGCCCAATGCATGGCACTGGCGATATGACTCAGTGGCAGCCGATAGAGTCGCGTCAAACCAAGTTCTTTGAGCAATATGAAGGCTATCTCTCTTCCCACGATCATGAACGAGCGGACGATGAAAAGCTGTCAGCGCTGGCGACCAAAATTCGCCAGACAGCAGAATAGAATCAACGGCATGAACAGGAAGTTGTTTTTTATACTGCCGATGACTCTGCTGACAGGGTGCACCAATACTGAAAAACTCGATCAGCTTACCGCTGATATTCAAACGTTGAACGGCAAAATCGCTCAGCTACAACAGGATATCAATGCCCTACACCCTGAAATTTCAGCCGCGAAGGTTGAAGTGGAAAAGGTGGCTGTACGTCTCAATGATGCAGTGCGCTGGCCGGATGGGATTTTATCCCACCCGCCACGCTAGCCATCGATTAATCCGGAAAAACCCAGCAGTACATTTGCACTACTGAGTATGGAGATTATCCCTTCACGCGCTTTTTATGACTTGCAGGCGTCTGACGCTGATGCGCCACCGGCGTATGCTTGGTCAGCGCCGGGCGGGTATTGCGATTCTGGCGACGTGCTTCACGCATCTCGTCCAGCGTCGGCGCAGGCACCAGGCAATCGCGGCGGCTGCCAATCAGGTGCTTCTTGCCCATGGCTTCCAGCGCCTGACGGATCAGCGGCCAGTTAGCCGGATCGTGATAGCGCAGCAATGCCTTATGCAGACGACGCTGTTTGTCGCCTTTCGGCACCACCACGTCTTCACTCTTATAGCCAATCTTACCCAGCGGGTTCTTGCCGGTGTAATACATGGTGGTCGAGTTCGCCAGCGGCGACGGATAGAAGTTCTGCACCTGATCCAGACGGAAACGATGCTGCTTCAGCCACAGCGCCAGGTTCACCATATCTTCATCACGCGTACCAGGGTGCGCAGAGATAAAGTACGGAATCAGATACTGCTCTTTGCCCGCCTGCTTCGAATAGGTATCAAACAGCTCTTTGAAGCGGTCGTAGCTACCCATACCCGGCTTCATCATCTTCGACAGAGGCCCTTCTTCAGTGTGTTCCGGAGCAATCTTCAGATAGCCACCAACGTGGTGGGTCGCCAGCTCTTTGATATAACGCGGGTCTTCAACGGCGATGTCATAACGCACGCCGGAAGCGATAAGGATCTTTTTGATACCCTTAAGATCGCGGGCGCGACGATAAAGGTTAATTGTCGGCTCGTGGTTGGTATCCATATGTGGGCAAATATCGGGATACACACAGGACAGGCGGCGACAGGTCTGCTCCGCGCGCGGTGACTTGCAGCGCAGCATATACATGTTGGCCGTCGGGCCACCAAGATCAGAGATAATGCCAGTAAAACCAGGAACTGTGTCGCGAATAGCTTCGATTTCATTAATGATCGAATCTTCGGAACGGCTCTGAATAATGCGCCCTTCGTGCTCGGTAATGGAGCAGAATGAACAGCCGCCAAAGCAGCCGCGCATAATGTTAATCGAGAAGCGGATCATCTCGTAGGCCGGGATGCGCGCATCGCCGTATGCCGGATGCGGAATACGCTTATACGGCAGAGCAAAAACACTATCCATCTCTTCGGTTGAGAGCGGAATGGCGGGCGGGTTAATCCAGATATAGCGCTCGCCGTGTTTCTGCATCAGCGCGCGGGCGCAGCCTGGGTTGGTCTCATGATGCAGAATACGTGAGGCATGCGCGTAGAGAACTTTGTCGCCTTTGACTTTCTCGAAGGACGGCAGAAGGACGTAGGTTTTCTCCCACGGCTTTGGACGCGGTGGCTGGACGGTAACGCGCTTCGCTTCCTGTTTTGGCGGCGCGACGGTTTTGTTATCGGCGCACGGCAGGTCTTCACCGTAAGGATGCGGAATCGGGTCGATTTTGCCCGGCGTATCCAGGCGCGTGGAATCCACCCCACTCCAGCCCGGCAGCGCTTCTTTTACCATGATGGCGGTATTACGCACATCGCGGATATGCCCGATAGGCTCGCCCGCCGCCAGGCGGTGCGCCACTTCCACCAGCGGACGCTCGCCGTTGCCGAACATCAGCATATCGGCTTTCGAATCCACCAGAACCGAACGACGCACGGTGTCAGACCAATAGTCGTAATGCGCAGTGCGGCGCAGGCTGGCTTCAATCCCGCCGAGGATCACCGGCACATCCTTCCAGGCTTCTTTACAGCGTTGGGTATAGACCAGCGTCGCGCGATCGGGTCGCTTACCAGCAACGTTGCCCGCCGTATAGGCGTCATCATGGCGCAGCTTACGGTCGGCGGTATAGCGGTTGATCATTGAGTCCATGTTGCCAGCGGTTACGCCGAAGAACAGATTCGGTTTACCCAGACGCATAAAGTCATCTTTATTGTTCCACTCCGGCTGGGAAATAATCCCCACCCTAAAGCCCTGCGCTTCCAGCATGCGTCCACAAATCGCCATCCCAAAGCTCGGATGATCGACATAGGCGTCACCAGTCACGAGAATGATATCGCAGCTATCCCAGCCAAGTTGGTCCATCTCTTCTCGCGACATCGGCAGAAACGGCGCGGGGCCAAAACAGGCAGCCCAGTACTGCGGCCAGGAGAAAAGGTCACGATCCGGTTGGATCAGGGATATTGCGCTCATATTGCTTCCGGGGAAAATGATAAAAAAATAATCAAAAGGGCGGCGATTATAAGCCGTAACGATGGGAGAATGAAGGGGCGTCGAAGATTGATGGACAAAAGTCTCTCGCTTCTATTGCTTATCTCCGCTCCAGGTCAAACATAAAATTTTGTCATTGTTGTTGGTTTAAAGCTGGCAGTTTCCCAACAAGTGCCGCTACTATTCATGCCAGACACCAGGCATACCTCATACGGGAACAGGAGTACCCCCGGTCGGATATCCGCCGCAGACTGCGCGGTTGGTCCTCCAGGAGCACTACATATAAGGCTTAGTATGGAACAAGTTATTACAAAACGCCGCTATTACGATATTGGTCTACAGATCGAAGAATTACTCTATTCCGGCGTATTTAAATCCGGCGAACGCTTGCCTTCTGAACGTGAGCTTAGCGAGCGATTCAACACCAGCCGCACCACCATCCGTGATGCGATTATCATGCTGGAGCTTAAAGGCGTGCTGGAAGTCAAACAGGGGTCCGGGATCTTTTTTGTTGATAACTCAAACGCGTTAAATCAGAAATCATTGATGCCCTATTCTGAAATCGGCCCCTTCGAACTTTTGCAGGCTCGCCAGGTGATAGAGAGCAACATTACCGGTTTTGCCGCCACACAAATTCGCTTCAACGAACTACTTGAATTAAAGAAAATCATTGCGTTACAAGAAAAAGCAATCGCTGGTGAAAGCGATACGTTTGAGGATTTAGATCACCAGTTCCACAGCATTATTGCCGAATCGACGCAGAACAGAGTGTTAATTAAACAAGCGGCAGAGCTGTGGCGGGCGGTAAGAACCGAAAACCCGCGCTGGAAAAAACTTAACTATAAGTACCTGCATGAAAAGCATCTGCGCATGCAGTGGCTGGAGGATCATCGAGCCATTTTCCTTGCCCTTCAGCAAAAGGATGCTGAGCTGGCCAGGCAAGCTTCCTGGAAGCATCTGGAAAACAGTAAAAACGAGTTAATAAAAATCTTTAAGCAAGACTCTTCTATTAGCGATTTTGATGATTTCTTCTTTGCCACCTAGCATCACCTTACCTGCAGAGCATCACCATTGCACCGATCATTCCCTGTTGCTCTGCACTTCTCTCTTTTTTCCCCCAGCTAACCTGGTCTACAACCTTCATCATTGGTCTATTATCTAGAAGATATTGGTATAGCCACCTGCCATACACATCAAAAATTTCATACTCTTCTCGTCACTGCAAAAATAATCCCTTAGTTATAAATTCATAAAAATCATTCAATTACAACAATTCGTGATATTAATATTTCCCTTAATTCTTACCCTTGTCTATTTATGCGACTTCAATCACTTTTTTTGGTCTAGTGATTGTCATAAATTGGTCTACGCAATTTAATGACAACCACAAGAGTGATACCACGATGTCAGGAAAGGAAAATATAACAACAGCTCGGTACGATGCCGCGACAAGCTACCCACGCGAAGATCTTCAGGCCGATATCATCCATATTGGCTTCGGGGCATTTCATCGGGGTCACCAGGCCATTTATAGCGATCTCACCAACCAGGTTTCAGAAAAAGCGTGGGGAATATTTGAAATAAATCTTTTTGGCACTGCTGATTTGGTCAACACACTAAACCATCAGGAAGGCCTGTTTAGCGTGCTGGAAACCTCATCATCCGCAAACACTTCGCGCCTGGTCCGTTCTGTGATTGGCGGGATCCATACCCCGGCGAGCGGAATTGAAGCGGCAATAGAAAAACTCCTTGAACCGCAGGTTAAAATCGTCTCCCTGACGATTACGGAAAAAGGTTACTGCATCGATCCGCAGACACGGGCATTAGATTTCTCCAATCCCTTGATCATCAAGGATCTTGAGAACCCACAGCAGCCAACATCAGCGATTGCACTGATCGTCTGCGCCCTGCAGCGGCGTAAAGATCTCGGTTTACCTCCTTTCAGCGTACTCTCCTGCGACAACATTCCTGACAACGGGCATCTCACCCGCAATGCGATAACGGGCTTTGCCACTCGCCTCAGTGCCGAATTGGGAAAGTGGATTGAAGAAAAGGTGACGTTTCCAGGAACCATGGTAGATCGCATTGTGCCGGCAATGACCGAACAACAATTCGCCATGCTGCAAGAAAAAACAGGCTATGCAGACCCTTGCGGAATTGTTTGTGAGGATTTCCGTCAATGGGTCATTGAAGACAACTTTGTTCGCGGTCGTCCTGACTGGGATAAAGCGGGCGCAATGTTTGTTGCAGATGTTCAACCCTATGAAGAAATGAAACTCCGGATGCTAAATGGCAGCCACTCATTTCTGGCCTACAACGGTAGCCTGGCGGGCTACGAATTTATCTATCAATGCATGGAGGATCCGCAATTTCGTGCCGCCACCCGCCTGCTTATGATTGATGAGCAGGCGCAAACATTAAATCCACAGCTAAATATTTCTCTTGATAACTATGCCGATTTGCTTATTGAACGGTTTAGCAACCGCAATGTGAAGCATCGTACAGCGCAAATAGCGATGGATGGCTCACAAAAGCTTCCTCAGCGAGCCCTTACGCCGTGGAAAATTTTGCATCAACAAAATAAAAATTCACATGCGCTTTCAATATTAATTGCTGGTTGGCTGCACTATGTAATAAAAAACATTGACGACAACCAGAATATTAGCGACCCGCTATTACCGCAGTTTATAGAAGCCATATCCGGCCAGCACTCGGCATGGCAGCAGGCGCTATCCTTGCTGCAAATCGAATCTATATTTGGCAAGTTAAATAACGATACGGATTTTGTCGAAGAAATTAAAAACACCTTTACGCGTATTGATTCATTGGGTATCGAAGAAACAATTGCACATTTATTATCTGGAAAATCTTAATGAAAACCTTAATTTGCCATAATCCTGGTAGCATCGAATATATTGAACGACCAGTACCAGTACCAGAAAACGACGAAGTGTTATTAAAGATTAAAGCTGTCGGGATATGCGGCACCGATATTCATGCCTTCGCCGGACGCCAGCCTTTTTTCTCCTATCCCAGAGTACTTGGGCATGAGATCTGCGGCGAAGCCATTTCGACAGGAAAAGAGTGCTCCACCATAAAGAGCGGTCAACGCTATTCCGTTATCCCCTGCATCCCGTGCAACCAATGCGCAGCATGTAAAGAAGGAAAAACCAACTGCTGCGAACACGTATCGCTTTATGGCGTACACCAGGATGGCGGTTTCAGCGAATACCTGGCCGTTCATGAGAAAAACCTGGTAGAACTTCCCGAACAGTTAAGCGATAGCGCAGGCGCGCTGGTGGAATGCTTCGCGATTGGGGCTCATGCCGTTCGTCGCGCAGAGATACAGCCCGCACAAAATATCCTGGTCATCGGCGCTGGCCCCATTGGTTTAGCCACCTCAGCGATTGCTAAAGCCAAAGGCGCAAAGGTCGTCGTTGCCGATATTGATGCCAAGCGCCGACAGCTGGTCAGCCAGAATATTGGCATCGAATCATTAGACCCAACGGCAGAGGATTTTATTAGTGAACTACGTCGCCTGTTTAACGGTGAACTTGCCTGTACGGTACTTGACGCCACGGGTAACAAATCCTCGATGAGCAACGATATTAATCTCATTCGCCACGGTGGCAAGGTCGTATTTATTGGACTATATATCGGCGAGCTTATTATGGATGACCCCACTTTCCATAAAAAAGAAACCACGCTAATCAGCAGTCGTAACGCTACACGCGAAGATTTTGAATGTGTCATTCAATTAATGAGTGCCGGATTAATCAATGAAGACATGATGAAAAATACCGAGTTTGATTTTTTCACCATAGGTAATGACTACCAGAAAAACGTAGTCGAAAACAAAGAAATGGTTAAAGGCGTTATCAATTTTTAATGGGGTTAACATGTCTACAGTATATGTAAAAGAAGAGAATTTAAAATCTTTGGTATACGCTAAGCTATTTTCCGCCGGGCTTGATGAATCAACCGCACAGCAGGTAACAGATGTATTGGTGCATGCGGATATAACAGGTGTGCATTCTCATGGCGTCATGCGCGTTGAGCATTACTGCACCCGGTTAAAAGCAGGTGGTTTAAATAAAAAAGCGCAGTTTAGCATTGAGCAAATTTCCCCCTCAGTGGCTATTCTCAATTCAGACGACGGTATGGGGCATTCCGCGTTGATTGGCGCAACCGATCATGCCATTCAGCTTGCGAAAAATCACGGGCTGGGTTTTGTCGGCGTCAAAAATACCTCTCATTGTGGCGCCTTATCCTACTTCGCCGAGAGAGTGGCCAGGCAGGGAATGATTGCCATCATCATGACTCAAACGGATACCTGCGTCGCGCCTCATGGCGGTGCGGAACGCTTTATCGGCACAAACCCTATCGCATTCGGGTTTCCGGTCGAGAATAGCTATCCGATGATCGTCGATATGGCCACCAGCGCAACGGCTTTTGGTAAAATTTTACATGCCAAAGAAACGGGCAAGCCTATTGCTGAAGGCCTGGCCATTGATAAAGACGGCAACGTTACAACCGACCCGCATAAAATTGAAAATTTACTCCCCTTTGGCGGACATAAAGGTTCAGGCATTGCACTAGCGATAGATGCATTGACCGGGATATTAATGGGCGCAAGCTTTGGTAATCATATTGTACGAATGTACGGTGATTATGAAAAAATGCGCAAACTCGCCAGTTTAATCATCGTCATTGACCCAGCAACATTAGGCAATAATGAGTTTGCTAAAAAAATGGCGCAGATGGTTACTGAACTGCGCAGGGTCAAACCGGTCCCTGGCGTTGAAAAAGTTTTAGCCCCTAACGATCCGCAGATGATGTATAAAGAAAAATGCCAGCAGAATGGGATCCCGGTTGCGTCCGGCATTTATCAATATTTGTCTGGAAATTAAAAAGAGAAAATATCGGCAGAAAGCGATGGTGCCCCATCGCTTTTATTAAAAATATTAATAAGGATATCATATGAAAACCTCTGGCCTGTTAAAAAAATCCGTAATGCTACTCGTCAGCTGTATATTAATCTCGAACTCTGCATTGGCCAAAACCACGCTTAAACTCAGCCACAATCAGGACAAAAGTCATGCTGTGCATAAGGCCATGAGCTATTTAGCAGAAAAAACAAAAGAATACTCCGATGGTGATTTAGTTATCCGTATCTACCCAAATGCAACTCTCGGTAATGAGAGAGAATCCCTTGAGTTGATGAACTCGGGCGCCCTGCAAATGGTAAAAGTCAACGCTGCATCACTGGAATCTTTTGCTTCTGAGTATAGTCTGTTTAGTCTTCCTTTTTTATTCAAAGATCGCGATCATTACTATCGGGTGCTGCAAAGCGATCTGGGGAAAAGAATTTTAAAATCGTCTGAAAATAAAGGTTTTATCGGCCTGACCTATTATGATGGCGGTGCCAGAAGCCTTTACGCCAACAAGCCCATCACCAAACCAGCTGACCTGGCTGGCATGAAAATCCGCGTTCAATCCAGTCCAAGCGCGATTGCAATGGTTAAGGCATTGGGTGGTGTTGCGACACCAATGGCACAGGGTGAATTATACACCGCGCTCCAGCAAGGTGTGGTTGATGGTGGCGAAAATAGCACCGTCGTATATGCCGATATGCGCCACGCTGAAGTCGCGAAAGTTTATTCACGGGATGAGCACACCATGGTACCTGATGTTTTAGTCGTGAGTACCCAGGTACTCAGCACATTGAGTGATAAAAATCGTGAAGCCTTATACAAAGCGGCAGATGAGTCGATGCTGCAAATGAAAGATGTTATTTGGCCGGCAGCAGAAAAAGAAGCTTACGAGAAAATAAAAGCAATGAACGCCACGGTGGTCGATGTCGATAAGTCAGAATTTAAACAGCGCGTTAAGCCACTCTTCGATGAATTCCGTGCTAAAGATGCACAATCAGCCAAAGATCTGGATCAGGTAGAAAATATGTAAATCTATGGGCAGATTATTTCTGCCCTTTACAGGATGTTATATGCAAACGCTAACTAATTCCCTTAATAGAATACTTGCTGGATGCTGCTGTACTATTTTAGCCATCATGGTTGCCTGTGTCTCATGGCAAGTCGTCGCGCGATTTATATTTAACTCGCCAAGTACGGTGATCGATGAAATCACTCAAATCCTTTTTATGTGGATAATATTACTTGGAGGTGTGTATACCGCGGGTATTAAAAAGCATTTATCAATTGATTTATTGGCTCAGAAAGTATCACCAGCAACTGCACGACGGCTTGATAGCTTCATCCAGATGGTTATCGCGATTTTTGCCATTACGTTCATGATTTACGGTGGAAATATCGTTGTAGAAAAGGCATCTCACGTCAATCAGATATCGCCAGTATTAAAATGGCCTATGGATAAGGTGTATTGGGTCATGCCGATCAGCGGCGTAATCCTGCTCTATTATACTATTTCAAATATCGTAGAAAATTATCATAACCGGCATTCTCATTGATGAGGGAAGCATGGACTTCGAATATATTTACCCCATAATTGTTTTATTTGGTAGTTTTGTCGCAATGTTGGCCATTGGAGTGCCTATTACATTTGCCATTGGCCTTTCTTCATTGTTTTCAATCATTATTTCTTTACCTCCTGATGCTGCAATTTCCGTCATTTCACAGAAAATGACCGTGGGCCTTGATGGTTTTACGTTATTGGCAATTCCATTCTTTGTATTAGCTGGGAATATTATGAATACCGGGGGAATAGCCAGACGGCTGGTTAACCTGGCACAGGCTCTTGTTGGTCGTCTTCCCGGCTCGCTGGCCCATTGTAATATCCTGGCTAATACATTATTCGGTGCTATATCCGGTTCGGCAGTCGCCTCAGCTGCGGCGGTAGGGGGTATCATGTCGCCTCTACAGGAAAAAGAAGGCTATGACCCGGCTTTCTCTGCAGCGGTTAATGTCGCCTCAGCCCCAATAGGCCTGATGATCCCACCTAGTAACGTACTCATTGTTTACTCTCTGGCGAGCGGCGGCACCTCAGTTGCTGCTTTATTTCTGGCAGGTTATATTCCTGGCATTCTTACCGCACTGGCATTGATGGCGGTGGCTGCACTACACGCGCGTCGCCATCATTATCCTGTTGCCGAAAGGATTAACCGACACCAGTTCTTGACCGTGTTCCGCGATTCAATACCCAGCTTACTTCTCATTTTCATTATTATTGGCGGTATCATTTTTGGCGTATTTACGCCAACTGAAGCTTCAGCAGTAGCGGTTATCTATAGTTTGGCATTAGCAATAATATATAAAGAAATTAATTTCAAAAAAATTCACAGCATACTTCTGGATTCTGTTGTTACCAGTTCCATTGTGTTGTTGCTGGTTGGTTGTTCGATGGGAATGTCGTGGGCAATGACGAATGCTGACATTCCTGAGTTCATTAATGAAATGATTACCAGTATGTCAGAGAATAAATGGGTAATATTATTTATTATTAATATAATTTTACTCTTCGTCGGTACTTTTATGGATATAACGCCAGCGATATTGATATTTACTCCAATATTCTTACCCATAGCACAACACCTGGGGATAGATCCAATTCACTTTGGCATCATCATGGTATTTAACTTAACGATTGGGCTTTGTACTCCACCGGTAGGCACCATTCTGTTTGTCGGGTGCAGTATCGGAAAAGTGAGCATTGATCGGGTGATAAAGCCACTGCTGCCCATGTTTCTGGCGCTATTTGTTGTTATGGCTATTATCTGTTACTTCCCGCAGGTGAGCTTAATGCTGCCCACTCTGTTTGCACCGTCTTAATAACCGTATCCGGGCCCGATCGTATCAGGCCCGTTTCGATGTGATATTTTAAGGCGCCGGATTCACCAGAATCTGGCCAATTGAGCCGCGGTCGGCTAACTCCAGCGTCTGGCTTAAGTACTGGAACGGGAAGTGTGGCCAGGAAGGCTGATTGTAATAGACCAACAACTCAACCTGCCCATCGACCCAAACGGTATCTTTCCAGCCGCGATCTTCCGGGAACGGCGCAGAGCCGTTGACGTTACGCACCTGGAACATCACGCCTTCAATATGGAACGACTGCGGGCGGTCGGCACGGACCGTCCAGCGCTCCCAGGTTCCCTGCTGCGCGGTAATATCGATACGCTGCGGATCCCACAGCTGGCCGTTAATGCCCGGATCGTCGCCCAGGCTAATGTCTCGGCTGCGACTCGGCGCACCGGCCAGAATTTCCGTTGGTAGCAAACGCACCGGCAAACTATCGGTCACCAGCGGCAGCAGGCCTGTCGGGCGCAGGGTCAGGATAAGTGTAGAAATCAGGATACTCGACGGCTCGAAGAAGCCGCGAATACGATCAACGATGCTTGCCGCTTCACCACAGGTAATCGACACTTCATCGCCGTTGGTCATATCGACCAGAATTTCTCGCCGCTCGCCGGGAGCCAGCGACAGCTGCTTGAGCGAAACCGGTGCGGGGAGCAGCCCCTGATCGCCAGAGATAACGTGCAGCAAACGGCCGTCGCTCATCTGTAGCTGATAACGGCGAGAGTTGGAAGCATTCAGCAAGCGCAACCGTACCCAGCCGCGCGATACCTCAACAAACGGACCTTGCACGCCGTTTACCAACAGCGTATCGCCGACAAAGCCGCCGCTGCCGGGTTCACTGTATTCCGGCGTACCAAAGTTATCCAGACGCTTGTCCTGGATAATCACCGGGAAATCATCAACGCCATAGTGATTAGGGATCGGCAGGTTTTTACTGACGTCATCTTCCACCAGCCACATCCCGGCGAGGCCGTTGTAGACCTGTTTCGCCATATGATTTGGCGTGTTGGCTTGATACCACAGCGTCGCCGCGCTTTGGCGGATCGGCAGTACCGGAGCCCAGTCGGCGTTGGCAGACATCATGCGCGCCGCGCCACCAATTAGCGGTCCTGGAACCTGCAGGCCACGGATCGTCATCGCGACGTTTTCCGTTAACCGGTTGCTGTAAATCAGTTTCACGTCGTCGCCATTCCAGACGCGAATGGTCGGCCCCATATAGCGACCGTTGATTCCCCATACCGACGCACGGGTGCCGGGTGTGAACGACCAGTGCGCACGTTGGAGAGTCAAAAACAGCGGCTGACCGCGCCGGGACTCCAGCAGCGGAGGGATCGGCAACGCAGGCTGTTGGCCAGCGGCCTGTGCCTTCAGTGGCGCAGCGCCTGCGCACAGCGCAACGCCTGAAGCCTTAATAAACTGACGCCGACTGAGTGACATATTAACTCCGTGAGATACTGACTAATCAATAAGGGAATTCGTTTCCCGCCAGCAATACGCCTGCTATTCGCGGCGTTTCCTGTGTTATTTCTTTCCTGCTGCTTCGCGCTCAGCAACTTCTTTGTCCAGCTCGGCAATTTTGGCGGCCATCAGCTCGCGACAGTGCGTCGCCAGCGCGCGAACGCCATCTTTCCCGTACTGGCTGGTATCAACCGGCGGCAGCATTTCTACAATCACCAGACCATTGTTCAGGCGATTGAGGTTAATCTTATTCGATGTATTGGACACGCACACTGGAATAATCGGCACACCAGCAGCAATCGCCGCATGAAAGGCACCGGTTTTAAAAGGCAGCAGGCCACGACCACGGCTGCGGGTCCCTTCCGGGAACATCCAGAAAGAGACGTTACGTTCTTTAAACGCGTTCACGACTTCCGCGATGGTGCCGTGCGCTTTCGCGCGGTTGTTACGGTCAATCAGCAGATTCCCCGTCAGCCAGTAGAGCTGACCGAAAAACGGGATCCAAGCCAGGCTCTTTTTACCCACGGTTACCGTCGGCGGCTGCACGATTTTCGATGCCGTCACCATATCATAATTGTTCTGGTGGTTAGCGATATAGATGGCCTTGCCGTAGCTTTCCGCATCCGCAGGCTTACGCAGCTCTACCTTCAGGCCGAACACCGGCGATAGCTTGCCAAACAGATGGCCGAAGGTCGCAACATGTTTAGGATTACGCGGACTGAACAGACAGTAAATACAGCCGAATATGGAGACCAGAAGACAATAGATGACAACGATAATTAGTCGAAAAATAAATAGCATAGCTACCTCTAAAACCCAAACCGCTTAGAATTATACTCGCTGTTTCGCAGATTGCAGGCACCGGAAATCATGGCAAAGCGCATTGAGCATCTTGAATGATTTTGTGGATATTGTTAATCGCAATGCCTGAATAAACAACGATTTTGCGGCAAATATTCGCCTTCCTCACTTAACCGCGAGGAAGGCTCACTTTACTCTACTCTTCGCTGTCGCCTGTTGAAGGGCGACGCGGTGAATCAATGTCCACCCGGTCAATTTTCTGCAGTCCGCGCATCAGAGAACCGCGACGACCGCGCTCGCCGGTAACTTTCTGCAGTTCTTCCGGACGCAGTTTAATTTTCCGCTTACCGACATGAATAGTCAGCGTACTTTGCGGCGGCAGAACAAACAGATGCGCCAGGCTATCCTGACCGGAAGCCGCTTCTGCCGACGGAATATTGATAATCTTGTTACCTTTACCTTTCGACAACTGCGGCAAATCGCTGACCGGGAACATCAGCATACGCCCGGCAGCAGTGATGGCCAGCAGCATATCGGATTCATCCTCAATAACCAGCGGCGGCATCACGCGTGCGTTATCCGGAAGGCTAATCAACGTCTTACCGACGCGGTTGCGGGCGACCAGGTCGTTAAAGGTACAAATGAAACCGTAGCCTGCATCGGAAGCCATCAGCAGCTTCTGCTCATCGGACTCCATCAGCATATGTTCAACCGTCGCGCCCGGCGGCAGCGTCAGCTTGCCGGTGAGCGGCTCACCCTGACCACGTGCGGATGGCAAGGTGATAGGGTCAACTGCATAGCTGCGCCCGGTGGTATCAATAAACACCACTGGTTGATTACTTTTGCCTTTCACTGCCGATTTAAAGCTATCACCGGCTTTATAGTTCAGCCCCGGCGCGTCGATATCATGACCTTTGGCGCTACGCACCCAACCGCTCTGCGACAGTACGATAGTCACTGGCTCTGATGGCAGCATGTCATGCTCGCTCATCGCCTTCGCTTCTTCACGCTCGCGTAGCGGCGAGCGACGCTCGTCGCCAAAGGCGTCGGCATCGGCCTGCAGCTCTTTCTTCAGCAGGTTATTCATCTTACGTTCAGAGGCCAGAATAGACTGCAGGTGGTCGCGTTCTTTTTCCAGCTCGTTCTGCTCACCGCGAATCTTCATCTCTTCCAGCTTGGCGAGATGACGCAGTTTTAACTCCAGAATCGCTTCCGCCTGAGTTTCGCTAATGCCGAAGCGCGACATCAGGGCCGGCTTTGGTTCATCTTCATGGCGGATAATTTCGATAACTTCATCGATATTCAGGAACGCTACCAGCAAACCTTCAAGGATATGCAGGCGCTTGAGGACTTTCTCCAGACGGTAGCTCAGACGACGCCGCACAGTATCGCGACGGAAGGTCAGCCATTCAGAAAGGATTTCCAGCAGGTTTTTCACCGCCGGACGGTTATCCAGGCCTATCATATTCAGGTTGATACGATAGCTCTTTTCCAGATCGGTCGTCGCGAACAGGTGATTCATTACCTGCTCCATATCTACGCGGTTGGAGCGCGGGACGATCACCAGACGGGTCGGGTTTTCATGATCCGATTCGTCGCGCAGGTCATCGACCATCGGCAGCTTCTTATTGCGCATCTGGGCGGCGATTTGCTCCAGCACTTTTGCGCCAGAGACCTGGTGCGGCAGGGCGCTAATCACCACAGCGCCGTCCTCTTTGGTCCACACCGCACGCATGCGCACAGAACCACGGCCGTTCTGGTAGATTTTACGGATCTCGGCACGCGGAGTAATGATTTCCGCTTCGGTCGGGTAATCCGGGCCCTGCACAATATCCAGCAGCTCATCCAGCGAGGTCTGCGGTTTTTCAATCAGGGTGATCGCCGCCCTGGCCACTTCGCGCAGGTTATGCGGCGGAATATCCGTCGCCATCCCGACGGCAATGCCGGTCGTGCCGTTCAGCAGAATGTTCGGCAAACGCGCAGGCAGCATTTTCGGCTCCTGCATGGTGCCGTCGAAGTTTGGTACCCAGTCAACGGTGCCCTGCCCCAGTTCGCTCAGTAGCAATTCAGCATACTTCGACAAACGGGATTCGGTATAACGCATCGCGGCGAAGGATTTCGGATCGTCCGGCGCGCCCCAGTTCCCTTGGCCGTCTACTAGCGGGTAGCGGTAAGAGAACGGCTGAGCCATCAGCACCATCGCTTCATAGCATGCGCTATCGCCGTGCGGATGATATTTACCCAGCACGTCGCCGACGGTACGGGCGGACTTTTTAAACTTTGCGCTGGCGTTCAGCCCCAGTTCAGACATCGCATAGACGATGCGACGCTGGACCGGTTTCAGGCCATCGCCAATAAACGGTAACGCCCTGTCCATGATGACGTACATGGAATAGTTCAGGTAAGCGTTTTCCGTAAATTCATGCAGCGCAAGGCGCTCTGCCATATCGCTCATTAATCGTGGATCCTCAATCTGCATACCGGCCGTTCGGACGGCAAAACTACCGGCGATAATACCTTATCTAACGCCCTGAGTCACAGGGCGTTAGGCCAGTTGAGGAATTCAGCGATCATCCTTCAGTTCAGCGGCAGATAAACGTCCGTCTGCAGCTCATGCTCCCCCACCTCATGCACAAAATTGAGGTAGCGAAAGAAAACCGGAAAATCACGTAGCGACTCACCCGAAGCGGGCAACCAATCGCGATAAAGAAACCAAATACTCTGCGCGAGCGTATCCAGCGAGCCGTGATGACGCACAACCGCGCAGCGTCCGCCGGGAATTTCTCCGTTCACCACGCCAAAAGCGTTTTCCGGTACCGGCTGATTGACCGTACCGCAAATATCGAAACGAAAATCTTCAGCCGGTGTCGCGGCGGGGTCATCCCATGAAACTCCCCAGGTCTCGCAGCTGGCGACCGGGGACAAGCCGCTCACCTTACGCCAGGCGATAAACTTCCCGGCAGTCTCATTGACTAAATCAGGGCTGCCGCGGTGCCGCAGCATCGCGACCTGAGTGGTGGGTAGCTGGATTATGTTAACATCCATCGGGTATTGCTCCTGTAGCGTATGTTTCGGCACACGTCGATGCCATTCCCGCCAGTCCGGCTGTTGGCGAAACTGGCTGGGGCTTTGCGCGAACGCGCTGCGGAAGGCGCGGCTGAACGACTCCGGGTTTTGAAACCCCGCATCAAGGGCAATATCGATGATTTTTTCCTGTGGATTAAACGCCAGCCGCCAACAGGCGCGACGCAGTCGTAGCCACTGGATATAGCGATATAGCGGTACCCCGCTATATGCACTGAATTGCCGGTGAAAATGATAAGGCGAGCTGTGGGCTATCGCACTGAGCGTCTCCAGCGATAGAGGCTTGTCCAGATGACGTTCAATATACAAGCACACTTGCTGAAAACGCCCGGCATAGGCCGGGCTTACATGAGTATCGTTCATCGCATCCTCCCGGAAACATACTCTGACAGAGCGAGGTGTGCGGTTCCTGACCGATCTTGCTGAATGTATTCTGGAAATTATGGCGTGACTTTACGAATCTGCTTCACGTCGATTTCTACCGAGTTCCAGTCTTTATCGACTTCGCCCTGAATCTCTACCGTATCCTGCGGAGTCACGGTCACGCCATTCCAGCGTTTATGGTCGATATCCACGTTGACTGTGCCGGAGCTGTCCTGAAATTTATACAGGTCGTCGGAAATACGCTCGACGATTTTACCGCGCAGGGTCACCCAGGTGTCATCACGCAGAGATTTGGCATTAGCCACCGTCGTGACGCTACCGTTTGGGCCGATAAACCCGCCGTTTTGCATGGTCGTCTGGCTGGTTTGCGTGGAGCCTGGGCCGGAAAAGCCCCCCTGTTCAGCAGCCAGGACTGGCATAGAAACTAAGGCGATAATAGCGGTCATTGCGGCGAACTTTTTCATCATGTTTTCTCCCTTTGTGTTTATACCGTCACTATTACACAAGGCAAAACTTAACAACTTCTTAAGTGGAAAAAAGAAATTTTATTGCTGTACAGCGCGCGTGACAACGCGCTTTACTGCTTTCATCTCAGTGGGCCACAGGAGCAGGCTAATGCGCATTTTAGTGGTGGAAGACGACAAACTGATTGGTGACGGCATTAAAGTCGGGCTGACAAAAATGGGCTTCAGCATTGACTGGTTTACCCGCGGTGAAGAGGGGAAAGCCGCGTTGTACAACGCCCCTTATGACGCCATTATTCTGGACCTGACGCTTCCCGGCATCGACGGCCTGGATATCCTGCGCGAATGGCGCGACAAAGGCCGCCATGAACCGGTACTGATCCTCACCGCCCGCGACGCGCTCAGCCAGCGGGTCGAAGGCTTACGGCTCGGCGCCGATGACTATCTTTGCAAACCTTTTGCGTTAATTGAAGTCGCTGCACGTCTCGAAGCGCTGATACGCCGCGCCCACGGCCAAAGCAGCAGCGAACTGCGACACGGTAATGTTGTCCTCGACCCAACCCGACTCACCACCACGCTGAATGGCGAAAATCTACCGCTCAAGCCGAAAGAGTTCGCTTTACTGGAACTGTTAATGCGCAATGCCGGGCGCGTGCTTCCACGCAAACTTATCGAGGAAAAACTCTATAACTGGGATGACGATGTCTCCAGCAACGCGATAGAAGTGCACGTTCATCATCTACGCCGCAAGCTCGGCAGCGAATTTATCCGCACCGTCCACGGTATCGGCTATACCCTGGGTGATGTATGAAGCGACTGGGCCGATTGAGTTTGCGCGTCCGTCTGACGTTCCTTTTTCTGCTGCTGACCAGCGCCGCCTGGGGAATTGCCAGTTTTATCGCCTGGCAACAAACCACCGATAAACTGGATAAGCTGTTCGATACCCAGCAACTCCTGTTCGCTCGTCGTCTTAGCGCAATGAATTTCGATGAGCTACATACTTTCACTCCTCAGGTGCGGGCAAAAAAGAAGGTTAAGCATGGGCATCTCGACGACGATGCGCTGGCTTTCGCTATCTTTACCACTGACGGCAAGATGGTGCTCAACGATGGTGAAAACGGTCAGGATATCCTCTGGGGCGTGAATCGTGAGGGATTCAGCGACGGCTATTTACGTAACGATGACGATGAGTGGCGCTTCCTGTGGCTCACTACCCGCGACGGTCGCCATCGCATCGTCGTCGGCCAGGAGTGGGATTATCGCCGTGAGATGGCGCTGGATATCGTTACCTCTCAGCTCACGCCCTGGCTGGTTGCGCTACCGCTGATGTTCCTGCTGCTGATTGTGCTGCTGAGTCGCGAGCTGGCCCCGCTAAAAAAATTGGCCAACACGCTACGTGCCCGCGCGCCGGACTCCGCCGAAACGCTCAATACCGATCATGTTCCCAGTGAAGTTCGCCCGCTGGTCGACGCGCTGAATCAACTCTTTATGCGCACGCATGACACCATGACTCGTGAGCGACGCTTCACTTCCGATGCCGCCCACGAACTGCGCAGCCCGCTGGCGGCGCTGAAGGTCCAGACCGAAGTCGCCCAGCTCTCCATAGACGATGCTCAGGGCATGGATAAAGCGCTGACGCAGCTTCACCAGGGTATTGACCGCGCAACCCGGCTGGTCGATCAGCTCCTGACCTTATCACGCCTGGATTCGCTGGCGCAGCTTGATGATGTCCAGACGATCGCTATCGATGAACTGCTTCAATCGGCGGTTATGGAGATGTACCACAGCGCGCAGCAGGCCGGCATCGAGCTGCGTCTGCATTTGAGCGCCACCAACATCATGCGAACCGGCCAGCCGCTGTTACTGAGCCTGCTGGTGCGTAACCTTCTGGATAACGCCGTGCGCTATAGCCCCGCAGGCAGCCAGGTCGATATCACGCTGAATGCACGTGAATTTTGCGTGCGCGACAACGGCCCCGGCATCAGCGCCGAAGCGCTGGCGCGTATTGGCGAGCGCTTTTATCGCCCTCCCGGTCAGGACCAACCGGGTAGCGGTCTGGGATTGTCCATTGTCCAACGCATCGCCGCGCTGCACAGCATGACGGCCAGTTTTGCTAATGCCCGAGGCGGTGGCTTCGAGGCACGCATTCGCTGGTAGCGGAATTATTGCTAAAAAAGCAAAAGACTTTGCACATTTTGCTCATTTTACCGCTCCGCCCCGCGGGGTAAAATCAGCGACAAAATTGCAAACTTGAGGATAAAAAATGAGCAACATTCTGATTATCAACGGCGCGAAAAAATTCGCCCACTCTAATGGCCAGTTGAATGACACCCTGACCGAGGTCGCGGATGGTTTTCTGCGCGACGCCGGGCATGATGTTAAGGTCGTCCGCGCCGAGAGCGAATACGATATTAAAGAAGAAGTGCAGAATTTTCTCTGGGCCGATGTGGTTATCTGGCAGATGCCTGGCTGGTGGATGGGCGCGCCGTGGACGGTGAAAAAGTACATCGACGACGTGTTTACCGAAGGCCATGGTGCCCTGTACGCCAGCGATGGTCGTACCCGCTCCGATGCCAGCAAGAAATATGGTTCCGGCGGCCTGATTCAGGGCAAAAAGTACATGTTATCCCTGACCTGGAACGCGCCAATGGACGCTTTCACCGATGAAGATCAGTTCTTCCACGGCGTTGGCGTCGACGGCGTTTACCTGCCGTTCCACAAAGCCAACCAGTTCCTTGGGATGAGCGCCCTGCCGACCTTCATCGCTAACGATGTGATCAAAATGCCTGATGTTCCGCGTTATACCGCAGAATATCGCAAGCATCTGGCAGAAATTTTTGGTTAACTAGACGCTTACTTTCTAAGTCATTCGGCTTGCTGAGCAGTCAAAAAATCGGCGACCCGAAGTACGATGAGAATACACACAGAAGGAGTTGAGTTAACCATGTTGACAGTAATCGCTGAAATTCGCACTCGTCCGGGCCAACACCATCGTCAGGCGGTACTGGATCAGTTTGCGAAGATTACCCCGGTTGTTCTGCAGGAAGAAGGCTGCCACGGCTATGCGCCGCTGGTGGATCATGCCGCAGGCGTCAGTTTTCAAACAACATCACCGGATTCAATCGTGATGGTTGAGCAGTGGGAAAGCGTCGCACATCTTGAAGCGCATCTGCAAACTCCGCACATGAAGGCTTACGGTGAAGCCGTTAAAGGCGACGTTCTGGAAATGAATATTCGTATTCTGGAATCGGGCATTTAAGTCATCAAAAAATCGGCCGGTTATACCGGCCATTTTACTGTTTATTACCCATCCAACTCGGCTAGATCGCCTTTTTCTTGTAGCCAGTTACGCCGATCTTCGGAGCGCTTCTTGGCCAACAGCATATCCATCATAGCGGTAGTCTGCTGCTCGTCCTCATCGCTGATAATCAACTGCACCAGGCGACGGGTATTCGGATCCAACGTGGTCTCACGCAGCTGTAACGGGTTCATCTCGCCCAGCCCTTTAAAGCGCTGCACGTTCGGTTTACCTTTCTTGCGCTTAAGTTGCTCCAGCACGCCCGCTTTCTCTTCTTCCGTCAGCGCGTAGTAAACCTCTTTACCCAGATCGATACGATACAGAGGCGGCAGCGCCACGTAAACGTGACCGTGTTTCACCAGCGTGCGGAAGTGTCTGACAAACAGCGCGCAAAGCAACGTCGCGATGTGTAAACCATCGGAGTCCGCATCCGCCAGAATACAAATCTTGCCGTAGCGCAGTTGGCTTAAGTCGTCGCTGTCCGGATCGATACCGATGGCGACCGAAATATCATGCACTTCCTGAGACGCCAGAACTTCATCAGAAGAGACTTCCCAGGTATTCAGAATTTTACCTTTCAGCGGCATGATCGCCTGATATTCGCGATCGCGTGCTTGCTTGGCGGAACCGCCTGCGGAGTCACCTTCCACAAGGAACAGTTCAGTTCGATTCAGATCCTGCGCGGTGCAATCCGCCAGCTTGCCGGGTAGCGCCGGGCCGCTGGTCAGCTTTTTACGTACGACTTTTTTCGCCGCACGCAGACGACGCTGGGCACTGGAGATAGCCATCTCCGCCAGTAGCTCCGCCGACTGTACGTTCTGGTTTAGCCACAGGCTGAAAGCATCTTTAACCACCCCAGAAACAAACGCCGCACACTGACGCGAAGAAAGACGCTCTTTGGTCTGCCCGGCAAACTGCGGGTCCTGCATCTTCACTGAGAGGACGTAAGCGCAGCGCTCCCAGATATCTTCTGCCGATAACTTCACGCCACGCGGCAGAATATTGCGGTATTCACAAAACTCGCGCATCGCGTCCAACAACCCCTGACGCAGGCCGTTAACGTGGGTACCGCCCTGCATGGTCGGGATCAGGTTGACGTAGCTTTCGGTTAGCAGCTCACCGCCTTCCGGCAGCCACAACAGCGCCCAGTCTACCGCTTCAGTATCGCCAGAAAAATTGCCGACGAACGGTTTTTCCGGCAGCAACGGCAGACCGTTCACGGCTTCACAAAGATAGTCAGTCAGGCCATCGGCATAGCACCAACGCTGCTCGCTATCATTGACCTTGTCACGAAAGACAATTTCGACCCCAGGACACAGAACTGCTTTGGCCTTTAACAAATGTGATAGACGCGAGACGGAAAAACGTGGGCTATCAAAAAAGCTTTCGTCCGGCCAGAAGTGCACGCTGGTCCCGGTGTTGCGTTTGCCGACGGTACCGGAAACGTGCAAGTCTTCCACTTTATCGCCGTTTTCAAAAGCGATGCTGTAGATTTGACCGTCACGGCGCACGTTAACCTCAACGCGTTTCGACAAGGCGTTGACGACCGAAATACCGACCCCGTGTAAACCACCAGAGAACTGGTAATTCTTATTAGAAAATTTACCGCCCGCGTGCAGACGGCAAAGAATCAGCTCAACAGCCGGAACTCCTTCTTCAGGGTGGATATCCACCGGCATTCCGCGTCCGTCATCGATAACCTCCAGCGATTGATCGGCATGAAGAATGACCTCCACGCGTTTCGCGTAACCAGCCAGTGCTTCATCCACACTGTTATCAATAACTTCCTGACCCATATGGTTAGGGCGTGTCGTGTCGGTGTACATCCCAGGGCGGCGGCGAACCGGCTCTAGCCCGGTGAGTACCTCAATGGCATCAGCGTTATAAGAAGATTGCGTCATGGTGTGTATTCGTAGGTCGCTCTGAACCGCTTAACGCAGGCCCAGAAAATCGATAATCTGAGTGAAATGATCTTCAAAGCCAACAAATGCGTGATTACCGCCCTCCTCTACCGTTTGACGGCAGGAGGCGAAATAATCAACGGCCTGGCGGTAATCAAGCACTTCATCACCCGTTTGCTGTAATAACCAGATTAAATCCGGTGCTTCCAGCGGGTCAATTTGCATGACTTTAAGATCGTAAATATGGCGAGACTCTAGCACATATTGCTGCCCTGTGTACGGATTCTCATTGGGACCGAGGAAATTGTTCAGTAGCTCAAACGGTCGTATCGCAGGGTTCACCACCACCGCTGGCAGCATAAAACACTGCGATAGCCAGGTTGCGTAATACCCACCCAAAGATGATCCGACAACGCCCAGCGGCTCTCCCCCGTTTTCCAGCACCAGAGCTTCCAGATGCTCCGCAGCCTGTGCGGGGTAAACGGGCAGTTCCGGTATCACCATGGAGATATCAGGATAAGTCTGCATCAGCCAATTCTTCAACGCCGTCGCTTTTGCCGACCGCGGTGAGCTATTAAAACCGTGCAGATAGAGAAGCGTAGACATCAGTATCCTTCTGAAGCGATATCCGGGTGAAATTTCACGCCCTCAAGGCGACAAACTTCAGTGGTCAACGTGCCGTCAGGATGTAATTCCAGCCAGCGCCAGCCTGGGGAGACGATATCCAGCATGAAGTTAGCGCTATGCGGCTTAAACTGCACACAGGTCGATGGCGTTGCCATCATTCGCCGCCCGTTCCAGTCTAGATCCAGTTCCTGATGAATATGACCGCACAGCAGATGCTTAACGCGAGGAAAAGCGGCCAACGCGCAATCAAGCGCCCCGGCGTTACGTAGACTATGTTGATCCAGCCAGCCACAGCCCGACGGCACAGGATGGTGGTGTAACAGTAGTAAAGTGTACCGCTCAGGCACCTCGGCTAACTTGTGCTCAAGCCACTCCAGTTGAAAATCACTCAGCTCGCCATGCGGGACACCGAAAACCTGGCTGTCCATCAGCAATATTTGCCAATGGTCGCCCAGTAATACGCGTTTAGCTGGGGAGATTCCGGATTCCTGTAACGTGCTATACATCGCTGGCTGGAAGTCATGATTACCCGGCAGCCAGACGCAGGGTGCAGCAAAACTCGCGATGCCTTCAGCAAAATGCTGATAAGCCGCGGAAGAGTGATCTTGCGCCAGATCGCCCGTTGCAACAATCAAGTCGCACTCACGCTGTGAGGCGTGGATGGCATCCAGCACGGCCTGGTAGCTTTCCCAGGTGTTGATGCCTAACAGCGTTTCGTGTTTTTCAGCAAACAGGTGAGTATCAGTAATTTGTAAGATCCTGACTCTGGCCTCACCAGCCAAAGGTAGGTTTAACAGGCTTTCCAAATGGTGTCCTTAGGTTTCACGACGCTAACAAACCGGAATCGCCATCGCTCCATGTGCTAAACAGTAACGCAGCCAGTCGGCCAGAAACTGATTAATTTGATGCTTTTCGTCGCGTTGATGCAACTTTTTATTAGGATAATCATACCGCGCTTTAAAGCGAAAGATCTGCTGACTTGAACACACTTCAGCGACCATCGCGTCGTGATAGAGTCGTACCGTCATTGATGGCAGGCTCCAGTAACTCACCGACGGCGCCGTCTGCTCAATCGCCACTAATGTAGTGTAGCGGGTCGACTCGACGATCGTTAATCGGTATTGCGCATTGCCCACCTGATAACTCGCCATCTCACCCACCGCATCCGTTCGAGGCAGCAAGCGGCGCAACTGGGCAAAATTGGTTTCACACAGTCGCATCATTTCAGGGAAGTCAGGTGTATAACGCTTCATTTTGTCCACTCATTTCGTAAATTGTGATAATGCAATTGCAGCCATTGCAGCGCGATGACAGAGGCCGCGTTGTCAATCTTCCCCTCTTCCACCCACCGGTAAGCCTGCTCCCGGCTCACCACATGTACCCGAATATCCTCATTTTCGTCGGCCAGTCCATGAATTCCTTTTGCCGTCGTCGCATCCACTTCACCGACCAGGATGGATAGCCTTTCGCTGGTGCCGCCGGGACTCGCCAGATAGCTCAGGACCGGTTTTACTCGCCCAACATCAAGTCCCGCCTCTTCAACCGCTTCACGGCGGGCGACATCTTCAGCAGACTCTCCTTCTTCTATCATACCGGCGACCATCTCAAGCAACCATGGGCTCTCGCTAGTATCATACGCGGCAATGCGGATCTGCTCGACAAGCACGACTTCATCACGCACCGGGTCAAAGGGTAGCAAGACTGCGGCGTGCCCGCGCTCAAAAATTTCGCGGGTCACTTCACCGCTCATGCCACCATTAAACAAGCGATGGCGAAAACGGTATAAATCGAGCGAAAAAAAACCGCGATAAAGCGTTTCGCGTGCAATAATTTCTACATCGTTTTTAGAGAAGGTAATCCCCTGCTGATTGACGTCACGCATTTAGATATCCTGTAGAATATGAAGTTATGAATTTATTGGCGGTGTGGCTACCGTTTTATTGCTCGTATGTTAGATTGGTGCAAATTACCGCCCCATGGCACATAACGCCAACTTTTTACGGTAACAGACTCGATACAATCAGTGATTATTTTTAGAATTTGAGTAGCGCTAAATGCTTCACAACAAGGAATGCAAATGAAGAAACTCTTTCCCATCCTTATCGGCCTGGGCCTGACTGGCTTCAGCGCCATGAGCCAGGCAGAAAACCTGATGCAGGTTTATCAGCAGGCGCGTATCAGTAACCCTGATCTGCGTAAATCAGCAGCCGATCGTGATGCCGCATTCGAGAAGATCAACGAAGCGCGTAGCCCATTACTACCACAGCTCGGTCTGGGTGCGGATTATACCTATACCAGCGGCTTCCGTGATTCTAAAGACCAGAATTCCAACGTCACCAGCGGCGCTCTGCAGCTAACGCAGGTTCTGTTCGATATGTCGAAATGGCATGCGCTGACGCTGCAGGAAAAAACCGCCGGTATTCAGGACGTTACTTATCAGACGGATCAGCAAACGCTAATCCTGAACACCGCGACGGCCTATTTTAAAGTCCTGGCCGCTATTGATACGCTCTCCTATACCGAAGCGCAGAAACAGGCAATTTACCGCCAGTTGGATCAGACCACCCAACGCTTTAACGTTGGCCTGGTGGCTATTACTGACGTACAAAACGCCCGTTCACAGTACGATGCTGTATTAGCGAATGAAGTTACCGCGCGCAACGAACTTGATAATGCCGTAGAAGAACTGCGTCAGGTCACCGGCAACTACTACCCGGAGCTGGCCTCGCTGAACGTTGATGGTTTTAAAACCAACAAACCGTCGGCAGTAAATGCGCTGCTGAAAGAAGCGGAGAACCGTAACCTGTCGCTGCTGCAGGCTCGCCTGAGCCAGGATCTGGCACGCGAGCAGATTCGCCAGGCGCAGGACGGCCATATGCCGACCCTGAATTTAAACGCATCCAGTAGCGTATCGAATAGCAGCTACAGCGGTTCTAAGAGCACAACGCCGGACAGGGACATCGGGCAGAACCAAATCGGCCTGAGCTTCAATCTGCCGCTGTATCAGGGCGGAATGGTTAACTCCCAGGTTAAACAAGCGCAGTACAACTTTGTTGGCGCCAGCGAGCAATTGGAAAGCGCCCACCGTAGCGTCGTGCAGACCGTTCGTTCTTCATTTAACAACGTTAACGCCTCTATCAGCAGCATTAACGCCTACAAACAGGCCGTGGTTTCCGCGCAGAGCTCATTAGATGCGATGGAAGCCGGTTATTCGGTTGGTACCCGTACCATCGTTGATGTGCTGGATGCGACGACTACGCTGTATAACGCTAAACAGCAGCTTTCCAACGCACGCTATAACTACCTGATCAACCAACTGAATATCAAATCTGCACTCGGTACGCTTAACGAGCAGGATCTGGTTGCGCTGAACAATACGTTGGGCAAACCTATTCCGACTTCGCCAGATAGCGTCGCGCCGGAAAACCCGCAGCAGGATGCCAGCGCTGACGGCTATAGCAATACTGCCGCAGCAAAACCTGCATCAGCACGCACCACCAGTACCAGCGGCAGCAATCCGTTCCGCCAGTAATCGGTCTTGCGTAGTACGCGCTTCGCTTATCCAGCCGGGTAAGCGAAGCGTTAAACGTAAGGCAACGTAAAGATCCCCTGCTTTCCGCCCCTCTTCGCTTCATTTTCCACCACTCATCCTCTATCCTGAGCGTTAACAAAACGCATACCACTGGGTCCAGGAAGACAAACATGAAACGGACAAAAAATATTAATCACGCCTCCTTCCGCAAAAGCTGGAGCGCGCGCCATTTAACTCCCGTCGCACTCGCCGTCACCGCCGTATTTATGCTCGCCGGCTGTGAACAAAGTGATGAAACGGTTTCTCTGTATCAAAACGCCGATGATTGCTCTGCTGCCAACCCGAGCAAATCAGCAGAGTGCACCACCGCTTACAACAACGCGATTAAAGAAGCTGAACGTACCGCGCCGAAATATGCCACTCGTGAAGACTGCGTAGCCGAATTCGGTGAAGGTCAGTGTCAGCAGACCCCCGCTCAGGCGGGTATGGCTCCGGAAAACCAGGCGCAGGCGCAAAGCAGTGGCAGCTTCTGGATGCCGCTGATGGCAGGTTACATGATGGGCCGAATGATGGGCGGCGGAATGGGCGCTCAGCAGCCGCTGTTCAGCTCGAAAAACCCGGCCAGCCCAGCCTACGGTAAATATACCGACGCAGGCGGTAAGAGCTACGGCGCAGCGCAGCCAGGCCGTACCATGAACGTCCCGAAAACCGCGATGGCACCGAAACCGGCCACCACCAATACCGTGACGCGTGGCGGCTTCGGCGACTCAGTCGCTAAGCAATCAACGATGCAGCGCAGCTCAGCAAGCTCTTCTTCTTCGCGCTCAATGGGCGGCTAAGCAACATGGAAAGAATCAGCATTACCGAGCGCCCGGACTGGCGTGAAAAGGCGACAGAATATGGCTTTAACTTTCACACTATGTACGGTGAGCCGTACTGGAGCGAAGAGGCCTATTACAAACTGACGCTGGCGCAGGTTGACAAGCTCGAAGACGTTACCGCTGAGCTACATCAGATGTGCTTGCAGGCGGTGGAGAAGGTTATCGCCAGCGATGACCTCATGACCAAGTTTCGCATCCCCAAACATACCTGGGGATTCGTGCGCCAGTCGTGGAAAACCAATCAGCCTTCTCTGTATTCACGTCTCGATCTAGCCTGGGATGGCGTAGGTGAACCGAAGCTGCTGGAGAATAACGCCGATACGCCAACGTCTCTATACGAAGCCGCTTTCTTCCAGTGGATCTGGATGGAAGACCAGCAGAATGCCGGCTTGCTGCCGCCAGGCAGCGACCAGTTCAACAGTCTGCAGGAGAAGCTCATTGAGCGATTCAGCGAGCTGCGCGAACAGTTCGGTTTCCAGTATCTGCATATGGCCTGTTGTCGCGATACCGTTGAAGATCGCGGCACCGTGCAGTATCTGCAGGACTGTGCCGCAGAAGCGGGTGTAGCGACCGAATTCCTCTATATCGAAGAAATTGGTTTGGGCGAAAAAGGTCAGTTTACCGACCAACAGGACCAAGTAATAGGCAACCTGTTCAAACTCTACCCGTGGGAGTATATGCTGCGCGAAGTGTTCTCTACCAAACTGGAAGATGCTGGCGTTCGCTGGCTGGAACCGGCATGGAAGGGCATCATTTCCAACAAAGCATTGCTGCCGTTGCTGTGGGAGATGTTCCCGAATCATCCCAATCTGCTGGCGGCTTACTTCAGCGAAGATGCTCACCCGGAGATGGAGAAGTACGTCATTAAGCCGATCTTCTCCCGCGAAGGGGCTAACGTATCTATCGTGGAAAACGGCAAAGTAGTAGAAGCAGTAGAAGGTCCGTACGGTGAAGAAGGCACCATCGTGCAGGAGTTTTACACGCTGCCAAAGTTTGGCGATAGCTACACGCTCATCGGTAGCTGGCTGATTAACGATCAACCTGCGGGGATCGGTATTCGCGAAGACCGGGCATTGATTACCCAGGATCTGTCGCGTTTCTATCCGCACGTTTTCACTGAGTAATACCTAACCCCGACAGCATTACTCTGCCGGGGTTATCACTTCTTTAAGCACCAATCACCACTGACAGCATGCTGAGCGACCCCATTTCGATCCCTTCGACAGGAATAGTAATGGGTTCTTCACCATCCCACGCCCCCAGGACATAAAGCAGAGGCAGGAAGTGGTCTGCGGTCGGGTTGGATAGCGATCCGCCTTCATGCGCCAGATAGTTCACTAACGGATGTTCAGCAACCGCACCTTTCCAGGCCAGGTTCGCTTTCACGTAATCATTAAACGACTCAGCCCAGGGATATGGCGTGCTTTCACCATGCCAACGCGCGGTACGCAGGTTATGTACCACGTTGCCGCTTGCCACCAGCATAATGCCCTCATCACGAAGTTGCGCCAGCTTGCGCCCCATTTCCAGATGCCAGGCAGCAGGTTTAGTGCTATCAATGCTCAGTTGCACCATAGGAATATCCGCATCGGGGTACATCTTAATCAACACCCCCCACGAACCATGGTCAAAACCCCAAGCTTCTTTATCCAGCGTCACAGGCACTGGCGCCAGTAACTCAACCAAGCGCTGTGCCAGTTGAGGAGAACCCGGTGCCGGGTAATGCGTATCGTATAGCGCCTGCGGGAAGCCACCAAAATCATGAATGGTTTTCGGCGCTTCCATCGCGGTCACTCCCGTACCGCGCGTGAACCAGTGCGCAGAAATCACTACAATCGCTTTTGGTCGCGGTAGCGCTTCACCCAGATGGTGCCAGGCGCGAGTATAGATGTTATCTTCCAGCACGTTCATTGGGCTGCCATGACCTAAAAATAGCGCGGGCATACGGGTACGGGACATGATGATATCCTTAATTCAGATGAATTTGATGTATTCACATTACGCGCTTTTGCTGCAGGATAAACTCTGATAAGCATGATGATGATCGTCAGAAAATTTGAATGTAAGAGGTGGTAAAGAGTTCATTCTTCCTCTCGCGGTCGGCAATTAATACAGATATTATTAATGATAATCATTATCATAAGGAGGTGAATAATGTCATCACCAGTTATATTGACCCTGTTAGCAGGTAGTGCCACCTTTATCGGTGCCATTTTCGGCGTTATCGGGCAGAAGCCGTCCAATCGCTTATTGGGATTTTCCCTGGGTTTCGCTGCCGGGATTATGCTGCTGATCTCACTGATGGAGATGTTGCCCGCCGCGCTGAGAACCGAAGGCATGTCACCATTGCTTGGCTACGGTATGTTTATTATCGGCCTGCTGGGCTACTTTGCTCTTGACCGCCTGCTACCGCACGCCCACCCGCAGGATCTGATGATCCCAGGCATCTCGCGCCCGCGTAATTTGCGGCGTACGGCAATGCTCCTGACGTTAGGCATCAGCCTGCATAACTTTCCGGAGGGAATCGCCACCTTCGTGACGGCCAGCAATAACCTTGAGTTAGGTATGGGGGTCGCATTAGCAGTCGCGCTACACAATATTCCTGAAGGACTGGCGGTCGCCGGTCCGGTATACGCCGCCACCGGTTCCAGAAGTAAAGCCGTGTTCTGGGCTGGCATTTCCGGTATGGCGGAAATCCTCGGTGGCCTGCTGGCCTGGCTTATCCTCGGCAGTCTGGTATCTCCGGTAGTAATGGGGGCAATTATGGCCGCTGTCGCCGGGATAATGATCGCGCTCTCGGTTGATGAACTCATGCCGCTGGCAAAAGAGATAGATCCTCAGAGCAATCCCAGTTATGGGGTATTGTGCGGAATGTCAGTGATGGGATTAAGTCTGGTTATACTGCAAACAATGGGGATTGGCTAAATTAATGCTCCAAATATCTGGGGTATTATATTTCGCTTGTCAATTCACCATGTGAATTCATGGTAAATGATAAATAAAAAAACAATATCCTGTTTAACCCCAAGGAAATTGAACTTATTTATATATATTATTTAATAATATTTCCACTTGTTTTTTAATATTAAAACAGGATAGCTCCCACGGTCAAAAAAAGATCATAAAATTCACAAAATGGATTATTTTTCGATAACTTACACAAAAAATCATTATAAAAACAAGGAAAGTCTTAAAATACATACATTTTAGAGAATTTTTTAAGCACGCCTTACAATTTAATTAACTATAAGTAACAAGTGTAACAGATGGTTACGTGATAATTTCCGCGTCGTGAGTTAATATTGCTTTCATGAAACTTTAATATTTAACTCCAGAAAGTTATTTATATCCGTTCTAAATGAGTTCTTTATAAAGGATTATATTCCATGTTTAAAAAAACGCTGCTTGCTGTTGTCACTACCGCTCTTTTTTCTGCTACTGCTTTTAATGCAAGCGCTGACGATCAGGGCCACGGTATTGTCACTTTCTCTGGTACTGTAATTACTGCACCTTGCTCTGTTGCACCGGAAAGCTCTCAGATTGACGTAGATCTGGGTCAGGTTGCTGATACCGTACTGAACGGTGGCCAGTATTCACAGTCTGCAGACTTCACTATTAAACTGCAGGACTGCGTTCTGACCAGCACTGATACTGAGGGGGTAAAAACCACTATTGATAAAGTCAATGTGACCTTCACTTCTGCTAACGTAGATACTACTGACACCAGCCTGATGGCTAACACTAAAGAAAACAACTACGGCGGTGCGACTGGCGTTGGCGTACGTATTCTGGACGCTGGCTATAACACCTTCGACCTGGGCGTAGCACTGCCGGTAACATTTACCGACGTCAACAACCCAACTCAGAACCTGGACTTCCACGCTCGCATGGAATCTTTGGCTAAAAATGCTACCGAGGGCGATGTTTACGCTCAGGCGAACTACGTCCTGGCTTATAAATAATCACATAATCGATTAATTTTATCGATTCAAGCCGGTGGGGATTCACCGGCTTTCCAGGTCTATTTTATTAAAAGAAACGGATTTTATGCGTACTATTATTCACTCCGGTCTAACGCCAAAAAAAATATCCCTTTTAATAAAGCACACCCTCTATTCAGCATGTGTTACCGCATCCCTATCCGCACCGCTTTATGCTATTGAATTCAATACCGATATGATCGATGCCGAGGACCGGCAGAATATAGACCTCTCACAGTTTGAAAAAAAAGGATACATTCCAGTTGGCACCTATTTGGTCCACGTAAAAATCAACAAAAATAGGCTACCCAATGTCTATAGCCTGGAGTGGATTAAAGCCGAAAACGAAAGCGGTTCTCAGCTCTGTTTGACTAAAGATCGTCTGACAGAATTTGGCTTTGCCAATTCGTTTATTGAACCTCTGCAAACATTAGATCAGCAAAGTTGCCTTGATTTCAGCCATAAACCAGAGCTGATTATTCGTCTGGATAAAGCGAATATGGAGCTGACGTTAACCGTACCCCAGGCATGGATGAAATATCAGGCTAAAAACTGGACTCCGCCGGAATATTGGGACGATGGTATTGCTGGTCTTATGCTGGACTATAACCTTTACTCCAGCCAGTACACGCCGAACCAGGGCGACAGCAACCAGAGCTTTAACTCATATGGTACCTTGGGGTTCAACCTTGGTGCCTGGCGCTTGCGCAGCGATTACCAATACGATCAGTCATTTGTTGAGCGTAAATCCACTGGCACCAACAGCAGCCTGCCGCGCACTTATCTGTTTCGGCCGATTCCGTCTCTGGCATCGAAATTTACCATGGGCCAATACGATCTTAGTTCAGATCTCTACGATACGTTTCATTTTACCGGAGCTTCGCTGGAAAGTGATGAACAAATGCTGCCGCCAGATTTGCGCGGCTATGCTCCGCAGATAACCGGCATCGCTCAGACTAACGCCAAAGTAACCGTGATGCAGAATGGTCGTATGCTCTATCAGACAACCGTCTCCCCAGGACCATTCACTATCAGCGATCTGGGCACCACCCTGCAGGGGCAGTTGGACGTTACTATCGAAGAGGAAGATGGGCGTAAGAGTACGTTTCAAGTGAGTTCAGCATCAATCCCGTTTCTGACACGCAAGGGACAGGTTCGGTATAAAAGCTCAGTAGGTAAACCGACATCAACGACCCATAACGATGTGAATAACCCGCTTTTCTGGACTGGTGAAGCCTCATGGGGCTGGTTGAACGATGTGTCCCTGTACGGCGGCGCTATCGTCACCGCCGATGATTATCAGGCGGCAACCGGTGGGGTCGGCTTTAACCTCAACAGCTTTGGCTCGCTCTCCTTCGACGTCACCCGTGCAGAAGCCAATTTACGTGATGATAATGAGGGCAAGCAGCGCGGCTTCAGCTATCGTGCTAACTACGCCAAGCGCTTTGAGGAAACCGGTAGCCAGATAACCTTCGCTGGATACCGTTTCTCGGATAAAGAGTACGTCACGATGAATGAATATATCAATTCACGCAACGGTGACGACTCCAGCAGCAATGAAAAAGAGAGCTATGTCCTCTCCTTTAACCAGTACGTCGCACCACTGGCAGTCAATACGTATTTAAGCGTCACACGTAATACCTACTGGAACAGTGAAACAAACACCAACTATTCATTCTCCATCAGCCGTAATTTTGATATTGGTGACTTTAAAAATATTTCCGCCTCTCTGGCGATGAGCCGCGTGAGTTGGGATGACGAAGAAGAGAATCAATACTACTTCTCGATTAGCCTGCCGCTGGAAAATAACCGTAATATTATGTATAGCCTGCAGCGCTATGGCGATGACTCAGCGACGCAAACGGCGACCTGGTACGATGGTTCTGACCGCAACAACCCGTGGAATCTGTCCGTTTCCGGCACTGATAAAGAGTTTGGTGATGGCGAAGCGGCCATGCGTGGCTACTACCAGCACTATTCACCTTATGGCCGCCTGAACGTGAACGGCACCGTGCAACCCAGCAATTACCGCTCGTTCAGCGCGGGCTGGAACGGCTCATTTACTGCGACTCGTCACGGCGCGGCGCTTCATGACTATAACGCGGGCAACAGCTCTCGCGTGATGGTTGATGCGGATGGCATATCCGGCGTGGAAGTAAATAATAACCGTAGCATGACCAATATGTTCGGCATTTCCGTGGTTCCTTCAGTGGGTAACTACACAACTGCCACGGTGATGGTGAACAACAATAACCTGCCTGATGGCGTGGATGTGACCAACTCGGTTATCCGCACCACGCTGACCGAAGGGGCCATTGGTTATATGCCGCTTAGCGCCACCAAAGGCTATCAGATTATCGGCGTCATCCGGCTGGAAAATGGACAATTCCCACCGCTGGGCGTGACCGTCACGGATAAAGCAACCGGTCGCGATATGGGTTTAGTCGCCGATGACGGCTTTGTGTATCTGAGCGGCGTCCAGGAAAATAGCATGCTGACGCTAAAATGGAACGACAAAGTTTGTGATATTACACCGCCTAACCACAGCAATACCGATGGTCAGGCCGTTATTTTACCGTGTAAACCCGCACATTAATTCAGGATGAAGATAATGAAAATTAACACGCTTGCGAAAGGATTATTATGCCTGCTGGGCACCAGCTTTGCGGTCAATGCCGCGGTGTCGCCCGACAGAACCCGCATCATTTTTAACCAGTCGGATAAAAGCGTTTCCGTGCGCTTGACCAACCAAAGCACAACTGCCCCCTTCCTTGCCCAATCATGGATTGAGGACAAGGATAATAAAAAATCCCGCAACTATATAACCGCCGTTCCACCGATGGTGCGTCTGGAAGCTGGTGAACAGGTCCAGGTCCGTCTAATGCCTCAGCCAACGCTGGCACAGCTTCCCGCCGATAGAGAATCGCTGTTTTACTACAATATTCGTGAAATCCCGCCGCGCTCAGAACAGAAAAACGTCATGCAAATCGCTATGCAGAGCCGTATTAAAATTTTCTGGCGGCCAAAGGCCATAGAAGTTAAAAATGGGCAGTCGAGCCTGATCGGAAAATTCGATGTTAGCCGCACCGGCAGCGGATTAGTGCTAAAGAATAAATCCCCCTATTTTGTGACCGTTGGCTATATTGGCACCAATGGCAAAACGCTGTTGCCAAAAACGTCAAGCATGATGGCCGACCCCTTTGGCCAGGCGTCACAAGAAATTAAAAACCTGCCAGCAAATTTCCAGATTGGCTTTATTGGCGATTACGGCGGCCTGCATATGTTTAAAATTAGCTGCAACTCGGTGCAGACCATATGTCAGTCTGAACCAGTGAAAAAGGGATAATGATGAAAAGATTATTTAGCTTTTTAGCATTATTAACCTGCCTGTTTTCGTTACCCTCCTGGGCAGTTGACTGCTATCAGAATAGCAAAGGGGGCCTGACTGAAGCTAAGATCGAGCTCCCCTCATTTACCATCCCAAGCGATATCACACTTAACCAGAAGGTATGGGAAAGCCCGGATATTACTATGACCGTCTACTGCGATAATGCAACAGGCTGGAGTAAATCAAATCAAACGGAAGATCTCTATGCATGGATAAAACTCTCGGCATTTAACAGCACCGAGGTCCTGAATAACCCCTACTTTACTTTTGGCGTTACCTACAATGGTGCCGATTATGAAGGGAACGACCAGGGAATCGATACCGGAGCTTGCCTGGATAAATTCGAGCAGTATTACGATGGTATATACCACGACCCAGTGTGTAACGGTTCAACGCTACAAAAAAACATAACCTTTAATGCTCGTTTTCGTTTATACGTTAAGGTCAAAGCAATCCCACCAGACAGTACAACGGTTTATAATTTTGGCAAAATTAACGTTCTACAGTTTGATGGCGAAGGAGGTGCAAACCTGGCTAAAAATGCTAAAAACTTGCGTTTTTACATTGATGGACTAGATAACATTCACTATTTAAGTTGCAGCGCATCAATTAAAATCTTACCTGAAAGTCAGGTTGTTGATTTTAAAACCATCACTAACATCAACCTTGCTAACCATACGGATACTCAAAAGACTTTTAGCATCTCTACCGTCAGGGATCAAACTGCAGGGTGTACGGAGCAGTTTGATATTACGACCAGCTTCTATACCAGCGATGCACCTTATAACGATACGCATCTGGATCTAGGGAACGGTTTGCTCTTGAACGTTTTCGACAACACGCTCAACACAGCGGTTTTATTTAACCAGTATATGACTTTTACAACCTACATCCCAAGTGCCCCATCAACAGTCACACATAACTATACGGCTGAGCTAACCACTCATCCCACTAAGAAACTGGTGGAAGGTCCATTTAGTAAAGACGTTATTATCAAAATAAACTATCAGTAATGTCTATGTAGACTTAAACACGCCTGTACAATTTACAGGCGCATGTGTATTACAAAACAATATGTAAATCCGACCCTCGTAATACCTGGGGTGTATCCGCTGGAGCCGCCAGCGAAAGGCTGAATAACGGCGCGCAGTTCCACACCGACTATCAGCACCAGCCCCCGTTGGCGATCTCCAGCTTTCTGGTAGCTACGTCGCCAGCGATTACACCTCTGCCAGCTGGGATGGCTCTTTCACTGCAACTTGTCACGGTGCCGCATTCCATCACCATAGCGTCAGTAAGGAGCCGCGTCTGATGGTCAGCACCGATGGTATTGCCGATATTCCGCTGCAAGAGGATGCAAACAAAACGAACATATTTGGTTATACCGTCGTACCGATGCTCTCCAGCTATCAGCCGACCACCATCGTTGTGAACCCTCTCACTACTCAGGCAGCAATTGCCCCCGACCGCACACGGGTCATTTTTAATGACAGCAGCAAAGCGGCGAGAACGCCAGCAAAGACCTTCCCTACCTCGCCTACTCGTGTATTGAGGATGAAAAAGGGAACAAGAGCGATACGTTTTTTGCCGTACTCCCCACAATGCAGCGCCTCGAACCAGGAGCCATCACTCAGGTTCGCATCGTCAAATAGGGCAGCGGCAGTACGCTACCGAAAGATCGTGAATATCTGTTTTACTACAACGTGCGCGAAATTCCTCCGACTCCTGATGCAGCGGATAATCACGCAATCGTGCAGGTCGCCATGCAATCCCGAATCAAAATGTTCTGGCGTCCGGCCGCGCTGAAGAAAAAACCAGGTGATAAAAGCGATGCCAATGGTAAAACCAGCGAGAATGTCTACGT
This sequence comes from Klebsiella sp., assembly GCF_027492335.1. Taxonomy (NCBI): domain Bacteria; kingdom Pseudomonadati; phylum Pseudomonadota; class Gammaproteobacteria; order Enterobacterales; family Enterobacteriaceae; genus Klebsiella; species Klebsiella sp. The sequence continues at coordinate 82,556 of NZ_JAPUEW010000027.1, forward strand.
ATGGGTTAACCCTTATTCATCTGCTGATGATCCTTATTACCCGCCAGGCGTGACCTACTCAGGAGTGGATTATGATTCAACCCAGGGCGCTGTTGGCATTGATACCAACACTTGTATTGATAACATCGACTATCAGAAATTTACGCCAGCACAAATTATTGCCTCCAACTGGGAGGATCGCCTCTGTTCTAAAAATGCTGAAGATACGCACTACTCACGGACGTTCATTGCCCGTATGCGGCTGTATGTAAAAATCAAATCCATGCCGCCGCATGATTATCAAAGCACGTTGGCCGATGATGATACCGCGCTGCTGCCAGGTAATGGACTACAGCTGAAGATTCGCAACCCGACAGAAAACAGCCTCTACACCTTTAAGCAGTATGCCGAATACGCTGACTTCACCGGCTCGTTACTCACCGTTAAACAGGATTATCAAGCCGAGCTATCTAAATTCTCCGGTCAAAATGTTAAAACCGGGCATTTCGAATCCGTCGTGTTGTTTAAAATTAACTACAACTAGAAACGACAAAGCCGGGATAACCCGGCTTTTTTTTGGCGTTGACGTCAGCGATCAGCCAGCTTTACGTTCGTGCTCACGACGATAAGCTGATAAATCTTCGATAGTCACTACGGCCATATTATGTTGCTGAGCAAACTCGATGCACTGCGGCGCACGGGCCATGGAGCCATCGTCATTAGTCAGTTCGCACAGTACGCCTGCCGGTTTGAAACCCGCCAGAGTCACCAGATCGATAGTTGCTTCAGTATGACCACCACGGGTCAGGACGCCGCCCGGCTGCGCACGCAGCGGGAAGACGTGGCCAGGACGGTTCAGGTCTGAAGGTTTTGCGCCATCGGCAATCGCCGCACGCACGGTAGTCACACGGTCAGCGGCAGAAACGCCGGTGGTGACACCTTCAGCAGCTTCAATGGTCACGGTAAAACCGGTGCCGTAAGCGCTGGTGTTGTTTTCAACCATCATTGGCAGGTCGAGCTGTTTGCGACGATCTTCAGTCAGGCACAGGCAGACAATACCACTGCCGTGACGAATGGTCAGCGCCATCTGCTCAACGGTCATGGTTTCAGCGGCGAAAATCATATCGCCTTCGTTTTCACGGTCTTCATCGTCAAGCACCATCACACCACGGCCTTCGCGCAGTGCATTTAAAGCGTGTTCCACACGTTCAAAAGCGGTACCAAAAGAAGAAAGGAGCGTCTGATTCATGGTAAAAAAACCTCATTAAAATTATGGTTACCAGAATCAGGGCAGTCTTAGGAGCGCCGGTTTAGCGGCAAAAGTCAACGCAAGCGGATCGAAACCCGACTGAGCCGTTACTCTCTCCCATCCGGACTCTAACCGTCGGCCCCGGAATCACACCGGATCTGCTGACCTTTCTGCTTTCGCAGAAAGCGCTCGCGGGCTTTCAACGCTATGGTTGATTTACCGCCGGTGGGGAATTTCGCCCCGCCCTGAGAATAAGCACAGCAACTATAACGCTATTGACTATCGTCGGCAATGCATAAGCTTCAAACATTTATGGTTTATCGGTACCGACGATCGCACTACAATGAGCGGCAAACCGACCAGATCAGGAAACCACCATGATTGACCCGAAAAAAATTGAACAGATCGCCCGTCAGGTCCATGAGTCAATGCCAAAAGGCCTTCGTGACCTTGGAGAAGATGTGGAGAAAAAAATTCGTCAGGTGCTCCAGTCGCAATTAACTCGTCTGGATCTGGTAAGCCGCGAAGAGTTTGATGTGCAGACGCAGGTGCTACTGCGTACACGTGAAAAACTGGCTTTGCTGGAACAACGCCTGAGCGAACTAGAAAGCCGCTCGGCGAGCGTGTCGGTGACTCCGGACGCAGAAGAGAAGCTGTAAAACAAGCAACGGGCCTTTCGGGCCCGTTGTAGTCTCAGTGTTCCAGCTCCGCCTCTGGGATCATGGCCTTACTCACCTGCTGGCGGTAAAACTCATATCGTTGACAAAACCATTCGCGATGCGCTTCATCCATGTTACCGACAATGGCCTGAAGATCGACGGGCTGACCTTGTGCGTACATTCTGGCGAAACTCTGAGCCAGAAAATCAAAATTCTTCATCAAATACATGTCTTTATTATTCATCCGCATACTCCTTCAGCCGTTGGTATTCTGATTGGTCATATGCTTTTTACTCACTTCAGTATTTACCCTTACCTTAACTTTTTTTGGGCGAAAAATGCGCTCAAAGTGGCTATTTATTGCGCTGAATCATAATTCTCATCATTAGGTTTTAAAGTGTGATCTCACAACGCTGAACCTATCTCCTCTTTGTCTGCAGGCCCCCCTGGATACTGCACGGTTTAAGCTCCATCTGAGCGCATTAAAAAACAAAAGGAATAGCGATATTACCTATTCTATTGCTCGTATTATTGTTAAACTAACCACCAGTATCCGGGTAAAATCTTTATAAGATCTTTCACGAATAAGGAGATTCATGCATCTATTTTCCGAATACAACAACCCTTATCTTTTTGCACTATCATTCGTACTCCTTATTGGTCTTCTGGAAGTTATTGCGCTTATTTTCGGACATCTGCTTTCCGGCATTATTGACGCACATTTAAATCATTTTGACTCTTTAACTTCCGGTAACATCGGTCAGGTTCTTCATTATCTGAATATCGGGCGAATCCCTGCACTTATCGTACTCTGTCTGCTGGGAGGCTATTTTGGGTTTCTCGGTATCATCATTCAGCATGCCTGGGTAAGCCTTATGTCATCGCCATTGAACAATTTCCTGTTAGCACCGGTCTGTCTGGTGATCTCTGGCATCGCGGTACACTACACGGGAAAAGCCATTGCACCATGGCTGCCGCTGGATGAAACCACGGCGATTACCGAAGACGATTTTATTGGCAGTATGGCTCTTATTACCGGCCATTTTGCCGAGTCAGGCCGTCCGTGCGAAGGAAAGTTCACGGATAAATTTGGTCAAACACATTATTTATTAATTGAGCCGGAAGAGGGTAAAGAGTTTAAAAGAGGGGATCGGGTTCTAATTATCCTCAGACTTACCTCAACACGTTATTTAGCTGAGCTTAACCCCTGGCCACACGTTTTATAGTTTGTTTCTCATAAATAAGGAGGTTACATAATGGATGGCATTACTGGCTTATTCCCCTCATGGATGTTTACGGCGGGCGTCGCCGTCATTGTTCTATTGGTTATTGGCATTATTTTCGCCAGACTCTATCGCCGGGCTTCAGCGGAACAGGCTTTTGTCCGTACAGGTCTTGGCGGACAAAAGGTGGTCATGAGCGGTGGGGCTATCTCCATGCCCATTTTCCACGAAATCATCCCGATCAACATGAATACCCTGAAGCTTGAAGTTAGCCGCTCCACGGCCGACAGCCTGATCACCAAAGATCGTATGCGCGTTGACGTCGTTGTGGCCTTTTTCGTCAGGGTCAAACCGTCTGTCGAAGGTATTGCTACCGCAGCGCAAACCCTCGGCCAACGCACATTATCGCCGGAAGATCTGCGCATGCTGGTCGAAGATAAGTTCGTGGATGCCCTGCGCGCCACCGCGGCACAGATGACCATGCATGAGCTGCAGGATACACGCGAGAATTTCGTGCAGGGCGTACAAAATACCGTTGCTGAAGATTTATCCAAAAACGGCCTGGAGCTGGAAAGCGTCTCGTTGACAAACTTCAACCAGACTTCGAAAGAACACTTCAACCCCAACAACGCCTTTGACGCCGAAGGTTTGACTAAGCTCACCCAGGAGACGGAGCGCCGTCGTCGCGAACGTAATGAAGTCGAACAGGACGTTGAAGTCGCCGTGCGGGAAAAAAACCGCGATGCTCTGTCGCGCAAGCTCGAAATCGCGCAGCAAGAAGCCTTTATGACGCTTGAGCAGGAGCAGCAGGTGAAAACCCGCACCGCCGAGCAAAACGCGAAAATCGCCGCTTTTGAAGCGGAACGCCATCGCGAAGCGGAACAAACACGTATCCAGGCTGAACGACAGATTCAGGAAAGTGAAATCGAACGCGAGCAGATTGTGCGGACTAAAAAGGTCGAAGCGGAGCGGGAAATTCGCATCAAAGAGATCGAGCAACAGCAGGCGACAGAAATTGCGAATCAGACAAAATCTATCGCTATCGCCGCAAAATCCGAGCAGCAGTCTCAGGCAGAAGCTCGTGCAAACGACGCGCTGGCCGAATCCGTCCGCGCACAGCAAAACGTTGAAACCACGCGCCAAACGGCGGAAGCCGATCGTGCGAAACAGGTTGCGTTAATCGCCGCTTCTCAGGATGCGGAAACCCAGGCGGTCGAGTTGACGGTTCGAGCAAAAGCAGAAAAAGAAGCCGCTGAGCTTCAAGCAGCGGCAATCGTGGAACTGGCAGAAGCCACAAAGAAAAAGGGCCTCGCGGAAGCGGAAGCCCAGCGCGCACTCAACGATGCTATCAACGTGCTTTCCGATCAGCAGACCAGTCTGAAATTCAAACTGGCACTGCTGCAATCACTACCGGCGGTTATCGAGAAATCCGTTGAGCCGATGAAGTCCATTGAAGGCATCAAGATTATTCAGGTTGACGGCCTTAACCGGGGCGGCGGCGCTGGCGGCACGGAAAATACAACCGTCAGCGCAGGCGGCAGCAATCTGGCGGAGCAGGCGTTGTCCGCAGCCCTTTCCTATCGTACCCAAGCACCGCTGATTGATTCACTGTTAAATGAAATTGGCCTCTCCGGTGGATCTCTGGCTTCTCTGGCTGCGCCGCTAACAACGTCAATTCCTGGCACCACCACGGCGAGTGAAGACATTCACGTAAAAACAACCACCGCCGAATAAAAAACGCCCTCCTGACAAGGGGGGCATTCAATAAAAAACCCGGCAATTTAATCGCGCCGGGTTTTGTCTATCATCAGAAAAACGCTTATTTTTCGCTATCTTTCTGGATCTTCTTAATGATATTGGTTGTCGAACAACCATCTTCAAAGTTGAGCACCAGCACCTCGCCGCCGTTTGCCCACACTTCTTCACTACCGGCAATCTGCTCCGGCTTGTAGTCGCCGCCTTTCACCAACAGGTCCGGCAGAATGCCTGCAATCAGCCGCTGTGGCGTATCTTCTTCAAAAGAGACCACCCAGTCGACAGCTTCCAGCGCGCCCAGCACGATCATTCGCTGATCCAGCGGGTTCACCGGGCGAGACTCGCCTTTCAGACGTTTGGTCGATGCGTCGCTGTTAACGGCAACAATCAGGCGGTCACCCAGCTTGCGCGCATTCGCCAGATAGGAGACGTGGCCCGCGTGCAGAATGTCGAACACGCCGTTGGTCATCACGACTTTCTCGCCGCGTTTACGCGCCGCGGCCACTGCCAGCTTCAGCTCTTCTTCGTTCATCACGCCAAAGCCCGTTTCTGAACGCCCGCGAACCGCATTTTCCAGCTCGATAGGCGAAACGGTAGAGGTACCGAGTTTGCCCACCACCACGCCTGCCGCCGCGTTGGCGAAGTAGCAGGCTTCTTCCAGCGAATTACCGGAAGCCAGCGTCGCGGCCAGCACGCCAATCACCGTATCGCCCGCGCCGGTAACGTCATAAACCTCCTGCGCCTGAGTCGGCATATGCAGAGCCGGTCGGCCCGGTTGCAGCAGCGTCATACCCTGCTCGGAGCGAGTGACCAGCAGCGCAGACAGCTCAAAATCAGTGATGATTTTCATCCCACGCTCAACGATTTCCGCTTCGTTCTGACATTTCCCCGCTACCGCTTCAAACTCGGATAGGTTCGGCGTCAGCAGCGTAGCACCACGATAGCGTTCAAAATCAGTGCCTTTCGGGTCGATCAACACCGGAACGCCCGCGTCACGAGCGAGCTTAATCATGGTCTGCACGCTGGTCAGCGCGCCTTTGGCGTAGTCAGACAGCACCAGCGCACCAATAGAGCTCAGCGCCTGCTGAATACGCTCGTGCATCGGCTGCGGATCGACACCAGAGAAACCTTCTTCGAAATCAAGACGAATCAGCTGCTGGTTGCGCGAAAGCACGCGTAGCTTGGTGATTGTTGGATGCGTCGGCAGGGAAACAAAGTCGCACTTCACATTAACATCGGCCAGCGCCTTGCTTAACGCACGGGCAGCATCGTCAATCCCGGTCAGGCCAACCAGGCGAGAAGTCGCACCGAGCGACGCAATGTTCATCGCTACGTTTGCCGCACCACCAGGACGTTCTTCGATATTTTCTACTTTCACCACCGGCACCGGCGCTTCCGGCGAAATTCGGCTAGTAGGGCCATACCAGTAGCGGTCCAGCATCACATCGCCAACCACCAACACTTCTGCACGTTCAAACTCTGGCAGCGTTACTTTCATTACTTTCTCCTGCGAGACGCAAACTTTGCGCGCGATAATAGCACACCCGTTTTTTTAGTTAAGCCATCAACCACTTCTGCCAGCTGGCGCTGACCTGTTCACGTTCCTGACTAAACGCGTCAGGCGCCACGTTCCCCGGCAGCTCCTGCAGGGCCAGGTGATGCAACGCATCGCGTAACGTGGTGTAGGCATGGGTCAATGCCCTCGCCTCTGCATCGTCCATAATATCGTTCTGCGCCAACAGTTCCAGAATGCGCACGTTATCAGACCAACGCGTGAGCTTAGGCTTATCACTGGCATAGCGTAGGACCAGATACTGGGTAATAAATTCAATATCCGTGATCCCGCCAGCATCAGCTTTAATATCAAAGCGATCATGGTGCTTATTGCCGAGGTGAGCGCGCATTTTTTCACGCATTTCCCGCACTTCAGTTTGCAGTTTTTCGCCTTCGCGCGCAGTGGTAAGAATATCCCGACGAATCACGTCAAAACGCGCCTGTAGCTCAGGGTCGCCATAAACAACGCGAGCGCGAACCAGCGCCTGATGTTCCCAGGTCCAGGCTTCGTTTTGCTGATAATCAGCAAAGGAATCGGTGGTGGTGACCAGCATACCCGCCGCGCCAGAAGGACGTAAGCGAGCATCCACTTCGTACAGAATGCCCGAAGGCGTTCGGGTGCTGAAAAGATGCATGATGCGCTGCGCCAGGCGCAGATAAAACTGGCGGCCATCAATTTCGCGATCGCCGTCGGTCATCACTTCCATCGGGCAGTCATGCAGGAACACCAGATCGAGGTCAGAACTGTAGCCCAGTTCCCAGCCCCCCAGTTTGCCGTAGCCAACCACCGCAAAGCCGCGCCCCTGGCGGTCATGCAGATGCGTTGGCTGACCATAGCGGGCGACCATTTGCAGCCATGCCTGCTGGACCACCGCGTCAATCATCGCCTCAGCCAGCCAGGTTAAGTGATCGCTCACTTTCATCACCGGCAGCGTCCCGGCTATATCGGCGGCAGCAATGTGTAACAACTGAGCCTGTTTGAACTGGCGCAATGCTTCCAGTTGCTGCTCTTCATCCTCTTCCGGCACGCGCAGCAGATACTGGCGCAACTCATCACGATATGCGTCAGTGGCCGTTGGCTGATAGAGGGTATTCGGATCCAGCAGTTCGTCCAGCAGCAGCGGGTGTCGCGCCAGCTGGCTGGCGACCATCGGCGAAGCGGCGCACAGGCTAATCAGATGCTTTAACGCGCCGGGGAATTCGCTCAGTAGTTCAAGATAAGTGGTACGGGTAACGATCCCGGTCAGTAGCGGCGTAATGCGCGCCAACGGTACCGGAGCATCCGCACGTGAACAAATTTCGCTAAGCAGATGCGGCATGAGCTGATCAAGCACCTGACGACCGCGCGGACCAATCGTGCGTCGGTCCAGTTCTTTACGGAAATCGGCGATCAGCGCCAGCACGCTGCGGCGATCGTTATCCGCAAGATGCGCCAGCGCCGGGCTGGTATCGTCCTCTTCAAGCGCGTCCTGCCACAGTTCTCGCCAGTACTCTGCGAGCTGTTCATCCGGCGACTGCGCTTCATCGTCGCCAATCAATTCATTAAAAACCTGTCGCACATTGGCCATCTGCTCGGCCAGCCGCGCGCTAAGGGCATCCCAGTCGGCAGCGCCCATCCCCCACGCCAGCCGGGCGCGATTAAGCTCATCCTGCGGCAGGGTTTGCGTCTGCTCGTCGTTGATGCTTTGCAGTAAGTTTTCCAGGCGACGTAAAAACAGATAGGCATCTCGCAGCCTTGGCGCATCGCCTTCAGGTAACAGATGAAGCTCTTCGATAGCGGCCAGCGTCGGCAACAAAGCACGCTGTTGCAGCATCGGCTCGCGCCCGCCGCGAATCAGCTGAAAGACCTGGACGATAAATTCAATCTCGCGGATACCGCCCGCGCCGAGCTTGATATTGTCCTTTAACCCTCGGCGACGAACTTCACGGGCAATCATCCCCTTCATGTTGCGCAGGGATTGAATAACGCTGAAATCGATGTAGCGACGGAAGACGAACGGTCGCAGCATGGCGCGCAACTCGCTGGCATAAATGCCATCGTTATCGCCCATAATCCGAGCTTTCACCATCGCGTATCGCTCCCAGTCGCGCCCCTGCTCCTGGTAATAATCCTCCAGCGCGGCGAAGCTCAACACCAGTGGGCCGCTATCGCCAAACGGGCGCAGGCGCATGTCGACGCGATAAACGAAACCATCCTGAGTGGGTTGATCCAAGACCTTGATTAAACGTTGTCCAAGACGGGTAAAAAACTGCGCGTTATCCAACTCCCGACGCCCACCTTGCGTGGAGCCGTGCTCTGGCCAGGCAAAAATCAGGTCGATGTCGGAGGAGAAGTTAAGCTCGCCGCCGCCAAGTTTACCCATCCCCAAAATCAACAGCGGCTGCGGCGAACCTTCAGCATTGCACGGAGTCCCCCATTCGCGGCAACAGGCAACGTAAAGCCAGTCGCGAGCGGCGACAATCAGCGTCTCCGCCAGCACGCTCAGTTGCTGCAAACTGCTCTCTTCGCTGACCAGCGATAACGACTGGGCCCAGGCGATACGCACCATTATCCAGCGGCGAAACTGGCGCAGCTCGCGCATCAACGTGGCTTCATCATTCACCTCTGCAAGACGCATCTGTAGCCAGTCGGCATAATGACGCCACTCCTGCGCCTCAGGCGGCGAGCTTTCAAGCTCCGCCAGCCATTGCGGTTGGGCGACCAGACTGTGCTCGACGAAATCGCTGAATGCCATCACCGACTGCGCCTGCTCACTTAATGTGGATACTGGAAAATCCGCCGGTAGCCGGTCTGTGACCGTCTGCCAGTGCTGCTGTAATTGCGAAGAAAGCGGCATCTTAGGGGCTCCCTGGCCTGAAATTATCGTTTTCCACTATGCAGCCAGAACGGCTCTGCTGCCAGCGCCTGGCGACGGAAATATTCGAGGACGCTGCTGTCATTATGCTCAATCGCCCGGTGGATTTCTTGCCAGCTTTCCAACCACGGCGCGGCAACATCTGCATACGCACCAGCCAGAAGCTGAACGCTGTCGATTTCGCGCGCCAGGCGCGGAAGCTGACCGACATACTCATCGGCTGACGGCTGCGCAATCGAGTTTTTCAGCTCAGCTGCCGCACGGGAGAGCTGAATATCAGCAAAACGTTTGAAAGAGCCGGTGATTTTCTGTTCACCGGCAGCGTTCATAAAGGGACGCCAGCCGCGATTCACCAGCCACTCGGTAAGCGCCAACTTAGCGCCAACACAGGCAACATTAAACAGCGCCGCCTGGGCGTTCTTTTCCTCCAACAACGCAGCTTCAGCTTCGTTCAAGCGCTCACGAAGTTGGGTCGTTGCCTTACGAGGGACAATGCCGCCAAACAACACCAGCGTATGCCGAACGCGGGCAATCGCATGCAAAATCTCGGCTTTCGCTTTTGAATTGCCACGATTGAGGAGTTCATCATGATAGAGCCAGTGCGCCAGCGCATTTTCCAGCGCCGCCTCCAGCGCCTGCTCCACGCTGGCCTTCGGCATCACACGCAAAACAGATAATGCGGTTAGCGGACGCTCTTCATTGCCCTGCGCCAGATGATAGCCGCGCGCCGCTTTGCTCAGGCTGCCCTGTCGCAGCACGCCGATATCCAGCAGGCGATGGGCAAGGGTCAGAATATCCTGCGGATCGCCAGACAACAGCTCCAGTTCCAGCTCGCAGATAGGCTCCTGATGCTCACCAGCTTTGACTTCCCCTCGATCGAGGGCAATTTCAATCTCGCTACTGCCTTCTTTCACTACCCATCTTTCACGTTCGAAATCGGTACTAAAAAGCGGCTGTACGTTCTGCGCAAGTTCGGCCGGCAGCTCGCCCTGTGGCCAGACTTCGGCAGGAAGCCTCTCCAGCGCCAGTTCTGGCTTTTCCAGCGCAATATTGTATTCCGGGCGCTGATGTAGCCCACCCACCACGCGACCGGCGATTTTCAGCGTCATTTCATAACGCCCCTGGTCACCGCGAATGCGCAGCCCCATATCGTGGCGACGCAGCCAATTGTCCGCCGTTTCGTAGTAAATATTCAGCAGTTGAGCTGCGGGCGTGTGTTTAGCTTCTAACGCGCTAAGGTGCTGACGCAGTACGTCTACACCATTGTGGGCGACGATAAACTTTAATTCGATTTCTTGAGCCATGGCTGAATTCTTCCGCTTATGTGCTGTGCCGGGAAAATGCGGCGAACTAACGACGATATTTCTTGTCAGTAAATAGTATTTTGCGGCGAATCGCCATGCAATGCGCATTTTGCCGGGCCACCTGTTGGATGATTCCGATTGTGGCGGAAAACTTTGCGTCGCTACGGTGATGCCACTACTATCGTTCAACTTTTTATGATCAAACGATGACCTGATGCCAAAATTACGCCTTATTACATTTACCTTGCTGGCGCTTAGCGCCGCCACGGCGGTTCACGCGGAAGAAAAGCGTTACGTTTCTGATGAACTGAATACCTGGGTTCGCAGCGGTCCGGGCGATAATTATCGTCTCGTGGGCACCATCAACGCCGGGGAAGAAGTCGCGGTGCTGCAAACTAATGACAGCACCAGTTATGCACAAGTGCGCGACAGCAGCGGTCGTACCGCCTGGATCCCACTAAAAGAGCTGAGCAATGAGCCCAGCATCCGCATCCGCGTGCCGGACCTGGAAAACCAGGTCAAAACCCTGACCGATAAGCTGAACAACATCGATACCACCTGGAACCAGCGTACGGCGGACATGCAAAAGAAAGTCGCCGGTAGCGATGCCGTTATCAACGGCCTGAAAGAAGAGAACCAAAAGCTGAAAAACGAGCTGGTTGTCGCGCAGAAGAAGGTGAGCGCCGCCAATCTGCAATTAGATGACAAACAGCGCACCATTATCATGCAGTGGTTTATGTATGGCGGCGGCGTGCTCGGCGTCGGCCTGCTCCTCGGTCTGGTATTGCCGCACCTGGTGCCGAGCCGCAAACGCAAAGACCGCTGGATGAACTAATTCGTCTTCTCTGCCAGACTTACGTATCATCGTGAGAAAACGAATACGGGAGAGTAAGGCGTGAAGGTTTATCTGGTCGGTGGTGCAGTGCGGGATGCGTTATTAAAGCTACCGGTTAAAGACAGAGATTGGGTCGTAGTTGGCACTACGCCTCAGCAATTACTCGACGCGGGCTACCAGCAGGTAGGCCGCGATTTTCCCGTGTTCCTTCATCCGCAAAGCCGTGAAGAATATGCTCTGGCGCGTACCGAGCGGAAATCCGGTTCCGGTTATACCGGCTTTACCTGCTATGCTGCCGCTGACGTTACCCTTGAGCAAGACCTGCAGCGCCGCGATCTAACGATTAATGCGCTGGCCCAGGATGCTGACGGCCAGATTATCGACCCTTATGGCGGCCAGGATGATTTGCGCCTGCGCCTGCTGCGCCACGTCTCGCCTGCATTTAGCGAAGATCCGCTGCGCGTTCTGCGCGTGGCGCGTTTTGCCGCCCGCTATGCGCATCTGGGCTTTCGCATCGCTGAGGAAACTATGGCGCTGATGCGCACGATGGCCGATGCCGGTGAACTTGCACACCTCACGCCCGAGCGGGTGTGGAAAGAAACGGAGAGCGCCCTCACCACCCGTAATCCCCAGGTTTTCTTTCAGACCTTACGCGACTGTCGTGCGCTCAAGGTGTTGTTCCCGGAAGTCGACGCCCTCTACGGAGTACCGGCACCTGCTAAATGGCATCCGGAAATCGACACGGGTCTGCATACCTTGATGACCGTCACGATGGCGGCAATGCTCTCTCCTGAAGTGGACGTGCGTTTCGCTACCCTGTGTCACGATCTCGGGAAAGGGCTGACGCCGAAAGAGCTCTGGCCACGCCATCATGGTCACGGCCCAGCAGGCGTTAAGCTGGTCGAGCAGCTTTGTGTTCGTCTGCGGGTACCCAATGAAATCCGCGATCTGGCAAAACTGGTCGCCGAATTTCACGATCTGATTCATACCCTGCCGATGCTACAGCCGAAAACGCTGGTCAAACTGTTCGATAATATCGACGCCTGGCGCAAGCCACAGCGGGTCAAGCAAATCGCCTTAACCAGCGAAGCCGACGTGCGCGGGCGCGCCGGTTTTGAAGCCTGCGATTACCCTCAGGGACGCCTGCTGCTGGAGGCCTGGGAAGTCGCCCGATCGGTCTCAACCAAAGAAGTGGTCGCGGAAGGTTTTCAGGGGATTGAGATTCGCGAAGAGCTGACGCGTCGGCGGATTAAAGCCGTAGCACAGTGGAAAGAAAAACGTTGCCCTCAGCAGCAAGACTGAGGGCCTGGTCTTATCAGAAGAAGACCACGTAGACCGCTGCCGCCACGACAAAACGGTAGATAGCGAACGGAATAAACGAGATACGTTTAATCAGCTGCAGGAAGGTTTTAATCGCAATCAGCGCGACGATAAACGCGGTGACAAAACCGACGGCAAACATCGGAATATCGCTAACGCTCAGGAAACCGATGCTCTTGTACATATCCAGCACGGTTGCGCCCATCATCATCGGCACCGCCAGCAGGAACGAGAACTCAGAAGCCGCATAGCGGCTTACGCCCATCAGCATCCCGCCAGAAATGGTCGCCCCGGAACGCGAGAAGCCCGGCCAAAGAGCCAGACACTGGAAGCAACCGATCACGAACGCCTGACGATAGGTCATATCGTCAATGCCTACTGCGCGCGGCTGTTTTGGCTTCAGCACTTCCGCCGCGATCAGCAGCACGCCGCCGACAATCAGCGCGTACATCACGTTAATCGGATTGAAAAGAGACTTAATGGAATCATGGAAAATCAGCCCCAGTACCACCGCCGGGATCATCCCAAGAAGAATATGAATAAGCGATAAACGACCACTTCCCTGGCCTTCATGCTCCGGTGGTTTACCGAAATGGATACCGATAAGACCGAACAGACGACGCCAGAACATCACAACAACCGCAAGAATCGAACCTAGCTGAATCACTACTTCAAAAGTATTCGCGGTATCGCCTTCAAAACCCAGAAGATGACCGACAATAATCATATGACCCGTACTGGAAACAGGTAAAAATTCTGTTAAACCTTCAACCACACCCAATATTGCCGCCACCAGCAGCGAGTGTATATCGCTCATCCAATTAAACCCTTTAAAAAGTAAAATGAAAAAAACCAGGAACGAAGAACCGAGCTACCAGGCATCATTATTCATCCAAAGACCGCGCGCAGAAACCGGAGCGTACAGGTTGTACGCGACGATTTCGAGCACTGCCCAGGGACAAAACGGTAAATAAAATAGCCTGATGACCGGATTCTATGACCGGTATAAACGCAATTTGTTTAACGAGTATGACCTGAAAAGTTTTGTTTCAGATTAAGGCCACGTTCAATAATGACGCCAACGTTGGCCGCCCGGGCTACTGCGCCAGGCTTGCTGACTTTAATACGTACCCATGGAGATTGGAAATTTTCCAGCAACAGGTCGGCAATTTCTTCCGCCACGCGCTCCACCAGCGCAAAACGCGCGCCCTCAACGTGGTTAATCACCAGCTCGCTGATATCAGCATAGCTGAGACAATCGCTGACATCATCACTGGCCGCGGCTTTGCGGTTGTCCCACGCCATTTCGATATCGAACACCAGCTTCTGCTCGATGGTTTGTTCCCAGTCGTAAACACCGATAGTGGTGATTACCGAAAGTTGCTCTATAAATACAATATCCATCACGACCTGCC
>NZ_JAPUEW010000028.1:0-19834 GCF_027492335.1 Klebsiella sp.
GAATTCGACAGCGCCAGCATTGAAATTAACACCGAGGCGATGAACGTCAGGACAATCAGCATTAACTTGGTCCCCAGCGAGCTAATTGGGATAAGCGCGGTCAGCAGATGAAAAACGGAGTAGTGGAGAATATAGACGCCGGTCATCGTTTTACTGATAGTCGCCAGAATGGTCTCTTTAAACTCGCTGTTTTTACGAAACCGTACGCCATTGGCGGCAATCACCAGCGCCACCACCAAAATATAAATTTGTGATCCGGTAAGAATGAACGCATTTCTGTCAGCCTTAAAGAGGGCGAAGAAGAAATGGCGCTCGTAAAACCAGGTGAAGAGATAAATAAACGGAATGGCGATCATCGCGCCTTTCACTACTCTCTCACGGGTCAGCCAACTGGCGACCAGCGGATCGCTGAACAGCTGGCCGGTCAGGTAAAACAGCAACCAGGTCCACAAACGGTACTGAGGGGCCAGGCTCAGCGCATGAACATCAGGATATAGCGCGGACAGCAGATCGTAGCCATATGAGAGCAACAGCAGCGCAAATACCACGCCGAAGAATAGCGTGCGTCGCTGGCTGAGCCACTCGATAAGTGGATGAAAGGTGTAAATCACAATAAAGGCAAAAACAAACCACGGCTGGATAAGATAACCGCGCTGGTAGGGTTCCCAGAGATAGTACACCGTCATCCAGAACAGGAAGACGATAACTACGCTTTTGATTTTACCCATTTGCCACTGCGAATCGTGCCGCGATTGCGAATCCAGATAGCCCGCCACCACAAAAAACAGCGGCGTGGCTATGGTCGAAATAAACGTCAGAAAACCGAGGACCCAGTGATAGTCGTAATCATATCGATCCCAGGTGTTGTAAATGGTGAAAAAGGTCACCGCTGTCATGCATCCCAGCGTTTTAATAATATTTAATCCGGTGGTGTTCATTATTGTGGCTTCATACCCTTAGAACCTGGTGGGATAGGCTCTTATTATGGAAACAGGCGTAAATCACTGGCAGAACCAGCAGCGTCAGAATAGTAGCAAAACCCAGACCAAACATAATCACCACCGCCATACTCTGGAAGAAGACATCCAATAATAAAGGGGCCAGACCGAGAACGGTGGTGAAGGCGGTCAGCAGAATAGGGCGCAGACGCGAGGTGGCGGCATAAATAATTGCTTCCTGCTGCGGTTTTTCCTGCTTCTGCTGCTCAATTTCCTCAACCAGCACGATGCCGTTACGAATCAACATCCCGCTCAGGCTAAGCAAGCCTATCAACGCCATAAAACCAAAGGGTATCCCGGTAAGCAAAAAGCCCGGGGTCACACCAATCAGCGCCAGCGGTACCGTCAGCCAGATGGCGACCGCATTTTTCAGTGAACTAAACATCAGCACAGTGATAACGAACATCACCAGATAGCCCAGCGGCAGGGTGGTGAACAACCCCTGCTGCGCCTCGCTGGAATTCTCCGCATCGCCGCCCCACTCAATACTGTAGCCGTGCGGCAGGGCGAGGGCATCGATTTGTGGCTTCACGCGGGCCAGAATATCGCCGGAAGTCTGGTTGCTTAATGGATCGGGATCGGTTTGTACCGTCAGCACACGGCTGCGGTCGCGGCGCAGGATCAAAGGATCTTCCCACTCGAGATTAAAGCCGCTGACCACGTTACTGAGCGGGATATACTGCTGGCGGTTTTGGCTCCAGACCAGCACATTATTCAGGTGGTTAGCATCCTGGCGCTCGGCGGCTGGTGGGCGAACCACCACCGGCAGCAGGTCAGCCCCTTCGCGATAGAGTCCCGCACGGCTACCGGAGAAATTCATCTCCAGCGCGTTATCGATATCCTGTTTATCTACTCCCAGTTCGCGGCCTAAGCTGGCGGAATATTGTGGGCGGATAACCTTGCTGCGGTTCTGCCAGTCGTTGCGCACGCCGTCGGTGGCCGGGTCTGCGGAGAGAATATCGCCCACCTGGCTGGCGAGCAGGCGCAGGCGGTCGGGATCCGGGCCTTTGATGCGCACTTCAATGGCGCTATCGCCGGAAGGGCCGAACATCACCCGTTTGCTGCTGGCATTAACCTGCGGATAGTTGCGCGCAATATAGCTGTCAACATGCTGCGTCAGAGTGTTAATACTGCGCTGGTCGTCCATGCGTACCATGATCTGCGCGTAGTTGCTGTATTGCCGTTGCCCGCTGTAGGTGAGGATAAAACGCATGCTGCCCTGACCAACGGTGGCGATGGTGGTGACAACGCCCGGCTGGCCGTTAATCGAGGTTTCAATATCGCTGGCCATCTTTTCGGTTGTCGCAATATCAGTGCCATAGGGAAGCCAGAGGTCAACAAAGAAGATAGGCGTGTTCGATGAGGGGAAAAAGTTCTGCCGCACCGAACCGAATCCCCATATCGAAGCTGCCAGCAGCGCCGCCATGACGGTCAGGGTGATCGCTTTGCGCATCAGTAGGGTGTGCAGAATCTGCTGATAAATGCGATAAAAGCGCCCGCTGTAGGGGTCGGTATCCGAGGTTTCAGCAGGTGGCTGTTGCCCTTTGAATAGCCACCATTTAATCAATACTGGCGTGATGGTTAACGCTGAGAACCAGCTCAGCATGAGTGAAATCAGCAGCACCTGGAACAGTGATTTACAGTATTCTCCGGTGGAGTCCTGCGACAAGCCAATCGGCGCAAAGGCGAGAATGGCAATCACCGTTGCCCCCAGCAGCGGCAGCGCCGAGCGGCGAATCACATAATTAATCGCCGTGAGCAGCGTCGAACCCTGCTGGCGGGCAATGAGTACCCCTTCGACGATGACGATGGCATTATCGACCAGCATACTCAGGGCGATAATCAGCGCCCCCAGCGAGATACGCTGTAGCTCGATGCCCCACAGATACATAATCAGCAGCGTGCCGAGCACGTTAAGCGCTAATGACAGGGCAATAATGATACCGCTGCGCACGCCCATAAAGATCAGCAACACGCCGACGACAATGGCCAGTGCCATCAGGAAGTTAGTAATAAAGCCGTTCACCGAGTGAGCCACTTCCGCAGCCTGGTCATAGAACAGGTCTATCTTAATCCCCGCCGGTTTTTCCGCCGACATCTGATCCAGTTTGCTTTCCAGCGCGCGACCAACGTCAATGACGTTGACGCCGGGGATAAACGACACCCCCATGGTGACCGCCTGGCGGCCATTGGCGTGATAAATGCTGGAAGGGGATTCGCTGAGCCCGCGCGATAGCGTGGCAATATCGCGTAATCGCGTCGCTGAACCCGAGCCGTGTGGGCTGATTAACAAATCACCCAGCTCGTCGATATTTTCAAACTCCCCCGTTGGATGCAGGCGAATTGACTCACTGCCGGATTTAATCTCACCGGCATTAGACACTACGTTCAAACGGCTGAGGATTGCCGCCAGTTGGTTGAGCGTGATGCCGCGTGCGGTCATTTTTGCCAGCGAGATATCGATATTGATTTGTTGCGGGATCGCACCGCCGATAGCGACTTTGCCAACGCCGGGAACCAGCACCAGTTCGCGCCTGAGCTGCTCGGCGTAGCGGACCAGCTCAGGGTTGGTAAAGCTCTCGCCGGAGATAGCAAAGAAGAAGCCAAAGACATCGCCAAAATCGTCGTTCACAAAGGGGGAGGCCACGCCGGGCGGGAACATCCGGGCGGCGTCTCCTACCCGACGGCGCAGTTCATCCCAGATTTGCGGCAGTTCGCTGGAGTGATAATTCGAGGCGATATTGACGGTGATTTGCGACAGACCATTGGAGGAAATTGAGCTGACGTTGTCCAGATAGGGCAGCTGTTGCAGCGCGTTCTCCAGCGGCAGGGTGACTTCTTCCTCAACTTGCTGCGCCGATGCTCCCGGATAGTGGGTTATGACCACGGCGGTCTTGATGGTAAACGCCGGGTCTTCAAGGCGACCGATATTCAGCAGGGCGAAAATACCCCCGATGCCCAGCAGTAAAATAGTCAGCCAGACGCGAATCGGGTTGTTAATAAACTGGCGAGAGATATCCATTACAAACCTCGTTCACGCGTCCAGATTCGAACCGGTTGCTGCGCATGCAGTTCACTGACGCCTGCCGCCACGACGCGTTCGCCGACGCTGAGCCCTTCGGTAATGACCACTCCCTGAGAGGTGACCTGGCCGACGCCAACTTTCCTGTCCTCAAGCTGTAGCTGTTCGCCTTCGCCTTTAACCACCCAGACGTGGGGCTCATTGCGCTGGCGATTATCCGGATTAAATACTGCTTCAACCGGCACCACGACGGCTTTATCGCCCGCGCTGGCGGGCAGGTTTGCCAGATTGACCGTCACGGTCCCACTCACGCCGCCCACTGACGGGAAATCGGCCGGGCGCGGCATGGTTAAAATGATCTGCCAGGTCAGAGTGTTGCTGTCGCTGCTACCGGTATGTTCTTTATATTCGGCGGTGAACTGGCGGTCCGGCATGGAGTTGATTTTCACCACCGGACGATACTGCGCATTGCGGATATCAATAGTCGTAAAAAGATTCTCCGGAATGCTGAACACCACGTCGAGCAGATCGGTTCTCGTCAGGGTGACGATCGGCTGTCCGGCGGCGACAACCTGGTGATTACGGATCGGGACGCTGGCGGCAATACCGCTAAACGGCGCGGTGAGCGTCATTTGGCTTAGCTCTTCGCGGGCGATTTTTAGCGCGGCGTTAGCGGAATCACGGTTGGCCTGCTGGATATCCATTTCCGCTTTTGAAATGGCCTGGCGGCCGGCCAGCGTCTGGAAGCGGTCGAACTGTCGCTGAGCGAGGGTTGCAGCGGTCTGCCGTTCGTTGACGCGTTGCTGCGCTTCCCGAGCGTTGAGCCGGGCGAGCGTTTGCCCCTGAGAAATACTGGCTCCCTGACGCACATCAAGGGATTCAATCTGTCCACCGCGTTTGAACGACAGATCGGTAGAATCTCCGGATTCAATACGGGCAGGAAAAATGCGCTGCTGTGAATCACCAATGGCGACGACATTCGCAACTTTTACCATCCGCGGCAGCGGGGTAACTTGCGGTGTTTTCTGATCGCAAGCCGTTGTTATTAAAATAACAACGGGAATGAGAGAAAAATAACGGTTCACTGTATTCCCCTCGGTGCTAAAGGTTTTATTTTACATATTTTTCACAAATGCCGACTTTATTCAGCCAGCGCTGAGACCACTAAATAGGTAAATAACCCGGAAGCCGTACAGGCGATTATTGCCAGGGCAATAAACAGGCTCAGGCGAAACAGGCTGTAGCCGAACATTGCTCCTCCTCTGGTATCAACATTGTGCTAAGTAAATTCTTATCTGCATAATTATTGAGTGGTTTTTAGAGGGCGCGAAGGCCTCTGATAATGAGCATAGTCGTTGAAAAACGGAAATGTTAAAAAGAGTAAAATTTGCGGTAATGTTGACGATTTTGCTGTGTTTTTAGTCGAATTGTCTAAGTGCACCTGACTCTGTGATATTTTTCAATATATTAATTGGCATCTTAATAATGTTAATCGCCGTGTGCTACGTTTAATTATACCCATCATACTTCGAGTCGAGATTTCTTCCTCAGCGCCATTGTCTGCGCTGTTTTCACCACCTTTTTTATAGGTAATAAAAGGATTGTCTCTATGTATAAAAATATCCTCGTCCCGGTTGATGTGTTTGAAACCGGCCTTGCGGACAAGGCTTTGTCCCATGCTCAATTCCTCGCGCAAAGCTCCTCCGGGCAGATTCATTTACTCAACGTCATCCCGACATTTTCTCCTGCACTAACGCGCGGATTTATTTCCGATGCGCGAAAAATGGAAGACTATCTGGTTAATAATTCAAAAGAAAAACTTGCCGAACTCATCAATAAACTCTCTCTGAAGGAAAGCGATGTCCAGATTCATGTTCGTAGCGGCAACGTCCGCGATGAAGTGACGAAACTGGCAGATGAACTGAAGGTGGATGTGGTGATCATTGGCTCACGCAATCCCAATATTCAAACCCATCTGTTGGGGTCAGAGGCGGCAAGTATCGTGCGTTATGCCCATGTGCCAGTTTTTGTGGTGCGCTAAGGGCAGCCTGAGGCTGCCCTGATTTCCGTTACAGGAGTGAGGAGATAACTATGAATACAGAAAAACCGGGCGGCCCGTTTTATCAGCTCTCCGTGGATGAAACCCTGACCAGCACCAACAGCACTCCCGATGGCATCAGCAGCGCTGAAGCGACGGCGCGATTACAGCAGTACGGTGAAAATGCGCTACCGCAAAAAGCGGGCAAACCGGCATGGTTGCGTTTTCTGGCGCATTTTAATGATGTGCTGATTTACGTCTTGCTGGCGGCGGCGCTGCTGACGGCGGTGATGGGCCACTGGGTCGATACTTTGGTGATCCTCGGCGTGGCGGTGATCAACGCCCTGATTGGTCATATTCAGGAGAGTAATGCGGAAAAATCGCTCCAGAGCATTCGCAATATGCTCTCCAGCGAAGCGGTGGTGGTTCGTCAGGGGAATCATGAAACCATTCCGACCACGGCGCTGGTCCCCGGCGATATCGTGGTGATCCGCGCCGGCGACCGCATTCCTGCAGACCTGCGGGTTATCGAAGCGCATAACCTGCGCGTGGAAGAGGCGATTCTGACCGGTGAATCAACGGTGGTGGAGAAAAGTACCGAAGCGCTTAGCGGCGAACTGCCGTTGGGTGACCGGACGAACCTGTTGTTCTCAGGCACCACGGTAAGCTCCGGCGGCGGCAAAGGCCTGGTGGTGGCGACCGGCGGCGATACCGAACTGGGCCATATTAACCAGATGATGGCGGATATCGAGAAACACCGTACTCCGCTGTTGGTGCAGATGGATAAGCTCGGCAAAGCGATCTTTATCATCATTCTGGTGATGATGGCTGCGCTATTCGTCTTTAGCCTGCTGTTCCGCGATATGCCGGTTTCTGAACTGATGCTGTCGCTGATTAGCCTTGCGGTGGCGTCGGTACCGGAAGGGCTGCCGGCGATTATCTCGATTATCCTCTCGCTTGGCGTGCAAACCATGGCTCGCCAGAAGGCGATTATCCGCAAGCTGCCGACGGTCGAAACCCTCGGGGCGATGACGGTTATTTGCTCGGATAAAACCGGGACGCTGACCATGAACGAGATGACGGTTAAGGCCGTTATCACCGCCGATAAAGTCTATCGGGTGGAAGGGGACAGCTACGAGCCGGTGGGGAATATTCATCCGATCGATGAGCCGGATCCGATAACCGTCGCGCCGGGCACGCTGCTGGAGCGCTATCTGCGCACCATCGACCTGTGTAACGACAGCCAGCTAATCAAAGATGAAAGCGGGTTGTGGAAAATCACTGGCGGCCCTACGGAAGGGGCGTTGAAGGTGCTGGCGGCGAAAGTGACGCTTCCACCGGCGAGCACCGAATTGCGCAGTAAGATCCCCTTTGATTCGCAATACAAATATATGTCGACGCTGTACCGCATCGGCAATGAAGAGACGATTTTAATTACCGGTGCGCCAGATGTGCTGTTCCGCTTGTGTCAGCATCAGCAAACCGACCATGGGCTGGAGCCGCTGGACCAACCGTATTGGGAAGCGAAAATTGAAGAGTACGCGCGGGAAGGGCTGCGAATGGTGGCGGCAGCGTGGAAACCGGCGTCTGACGGGCAAACCGAACTCACCCATCAGGATTTGCAGCAGGGCGTCATTCTGCTGGGGATCGCCGGGATGATGGATCCGCCGCGACCGGAGGCCATTACCGCTATCGGCGACTGCCTGCAGGCGGGGATCCGCGTGAAAATGATCACCGGGGACCACCCGCAAACGGCGATGAGTATCGGCAAGATGCTGGGGATCGGCAACGCCGGGAACGCCATTACCGGGCGCGAGCTGGAGGTGATGGATGATATCCAGCTTAGTGAAGCGGCGCAGAAATTCGATATTTTTGCCCGCACCAGTCCGGAAGATAAGTTCCGTCTGGTCCAGGCGCTGCAAAGCAGGAAAGAGGTGGTCGGGATGACCGGCGATGGGGTGAACGACGCCCCGGCGCTGAAGCAGGCTGATGTTGGTATCGCGATGGGCATCAAGGGCACCGAAGTGACCAAAGAGGCCGCTGATATGGTGCTGACCGATGATAACTTCGCCACCATCGCCAGTGCGGTCAGGGAAGGGCGGCGGGTTTACGATAACCTGAAGAAAACTATCCTGTTTATTATGCCGACCAACCTGGCACAGGGATTGTTAATCATTATCGCGCTGCTGGCGGGGAATTTGATTCCGCTGACGCCGGTATTGATTTTGTGGATGAACATGGCGACGTCGGCCACGCTGTCGTTTGGTCTGGCGTTCGAAGCCGGTGAAAAGAACATCATGCGGCGTCCGCCGCGCGATCCTAAGCTGCATGTGATGGACGGCTTTGCCATCTGGCGGGTAATTTTTGTCGGTTCGATGATCGCCGTGAGCGCCTTTGTGCTGGAGGCCTGGCTACAGCCGCGAGGCTACTCACCTGAGTTTATCCGCACCGTACTGTTGCAGACGCTGGTCACCGCGCAGTGGTTTTATATGCTCAACTGCCGGGTGGCGGATGGTTTCTCACTGAGCAAAGGGCTGCTGGCGAACCGGGGTATCTGGATTGTCAGCGGCGTGTTGCTGGTGCTGCAGCTGCTGATTATCTACGCGCCGTTTATGCAGATGCTGTTCGGTACCGAAGCGCTGCCGTTCCGCTACTGGGTGATCACCTTTATTATCGGTTTTGTGATGTTCCTGATTGTAGAAATTGAGAAGCCGCTGACGCGCAAGTGGCGCACGGCCTGAGTCATTCCCGGAGGTGGTGCTGCGCACCTGTCCGGGCTACAAAACCGCATACCGCAGGGGCTGTAGCCCGGTCAGGCGCAGCGCGCCGCCACCGGGAAGATAATCTACGTCAGACAAAGAACACGATCTTAATGGATCAATCTTTGCGTTTAACCGGGTTGTTGCGATAGGCCGTCAGCTTCGCGCGCATACAACTGCTGCTCGGGAAGAGCCTGTTCCCGCCGTGTCCCGTACTGAGTTAGCCCTGCGTTTAAATACGTTGCTTCAAAAACGTATTTAATTCTCTGACGATACACTCGGGTTCATCGACCAGAGGCATATTGTCCATATCCGCAATTGCGTCTACTTTTTGCGAATTATCAGACTGCAATGCGGCAAATAATGGCGTGAAATCGGGTTGCTCCGGGCCGCGCTCAGCTACCAGCTCAAAGGTTTTATTGATTGCCGCGTCGTTGGTCAGGGCTGAAACGAGAACTTTGGCAATTTGTTTTCGCGAGATTACGCCATCGTCCGGGGTGCCAGCATGGCGGCGATCGCCCTGTAGCATCAGTAACTTAAGCTCATTCTCATGGTTGTAATCGAACCAGCCCGGCCTGACGATGGTGTAGGGATGACCGCTGGCCCTCAGCAGGCGCTCGGCCCGACGCTTCCAGTCATGCACTTCCGTGCGCTGGTTAAATGAACTGAGCCGCTCGGTGACGCCGATGGTGGTCATCAGCGCAATTCGCACCTGGGTTGATTTAAGCAGCTTCAGGATATTGCGCACGCCGCCGTAGTCTATCGCCCGGGCGCCAATACGTCCCTGACCATCGGAGCCAAGGGTGAAGATGACGGCATCAATATCTTTCACCACATCCGTTAAGGTCTCCGGCATGGAGACGTCGCCGTAGACAACCTGCGCGTCGCGGGGGAGCAGTTTGACTTTGCGCCGATTTCTGACCAACGCTATGGGCTGATGGCCCATTTCGATCGCGGTTTCAACGACGTGAAGACCGATACTGCCCGTCGCGCCTGCAATGAGTATTTTCATGAGTAATCCTGGGTTCAATTCAGAGATAAATGCGTTAAAAACAGGATATCAATTGCCATTATGCAGAGTAACGAGGCTAAAATGATTGCGTCTATGAATCGCCTTCATAAGTTCTGCGTGCGGGCAATCAAGTTAACTAAGGAGCCCACCGATGCTTAAAGAGAACTTCAACGAACTGCAGATCTTTCTGAGCGTTGCGAGGGAGCGAAGCTTTACCAAAGCGGCGGGTAAGCTTGGCGTTTCGCAATCGGCGCTTAGCCACGCGATAAAGGGTCTGGAGGAGCGTTTAGACATCCGTCTTTTGACCCGAACCACCCGTAGCGTCGCGCCGACCGAAGCCGGTGAGCGCATTATTGCCTGCCTGGAGCCGCGCATTGCCGATCTGGAACAGGAACTGGAAGCCGTTATTCAGCTCAATCGCGCGCCATCCGGCAATATTCGGCTCTCGGCAGGCGAACACTCCGCGCGCAGTCTGGTATGGCCGAAGCTTAAGCCTTTTCTCAAGGAGTATCCGGAAATCAACGTTGAGCTGGTGGCGGATAATGGCTTTGTGAATATTGTGGAGGGGCGTTTTGACGCCGGTATCCGCCTTGGCGAAAGCGTCGATAAAGATATGATCGCCGTGAAAATCGGCCCGGATATGCGCATGGCGCTGGTGGGTTCACCCGGCTATTTCGCGGAACATAAAATTCCCCAAACTCCGCATGAACTACAAAATCATCGCTGTATCAACATGCGTCTGCCGACCGCCGGAGGACTCTATCACTGGGAGTTTGAGCGGGACGGAAAGCCGCTACGCGTCAGGGTGGAGGGGCAGCTGACGTTCAATCTGCTATCGGAAAGAATTGACGCGGCCCTGTCCGGGTTCGGTATTGCCTGCGTGCCGGAGGATACGATTGAGGGTCTGGTGAAATCAGGAGATCTGATTCAGGTTCTCGATGAGTGGTGCCCCTCTTTTCCGGGATATTACCTTTATTATCCCAGCCGTAAACAGCACCCACCGGCCTTTGCCCTGCTGATTGATGCGCTGCGTTATTCTGAGTAAACGGCCTGCGGCAACCCGCAGGCCGAATTTAACCTTAACGCCCGACACGGGCCATTAAGGCGGCAGGGTAGCGCTCGCCGACGATTTTCACCGTTTCCAGCGCTTGGGTGATTTTACGCAAATCCTCCGCTGAAAGGACGAGTTCAGCAGCGCCCAGATTCTCTTCCAGCCGATGCAGCTTGGTGGTGCCGGGGATCGGCACAATCCATGGTTTTTGCGCCAGCAGCCAGGCCAGCGCAATCTGCGCCGGAGTTACGCCTTTTTCGGCGGCCAACTGGCCAAGCAGGGTGACTAGCTGTTCATTGGCTGCAATAGCCTCGGCGGCAAAACGTGGCACTTTGCTTCTGAAATCATCTTCACCGAACGTGGTACCGGCTTTGATTGCGCCGGTTAAAAAGCCTTTGCCCAGCGGGCTGAACGGCACAAAGCCAATCCCCAGCTCTTCCAGTACCGGCAGGATCGCCTGCTCAGGCTCGCGCCACCACATTGAGTATTCGCTTTGCAGCGCGGCAACCGGCTGCACGGCATGGGCGCGGCGAATGGTTTGCGCGCCCGCTTCAGAAAGGCCGAAGTGTTTAACCTTACCTTCGGCAATCAGGTCTTTCACCACGCCGGCAACGTCCTCAATCGGCACATCGGGGTCAACGCGGTGCTGGTACAGTAGGTCAATGACGTCGGTTTTCAGACGACGCAGCGAGCCTTCGACGGCTTCGCGGATATGTTCCGGGCGGCTGTTTAAAATCTGCTGCTTGTTGTCATCGCCGAAGGTAAAGCCAAATTTGGAGGCGATCACCACCCGGTCGCGGAACGGTTTTAACGCTTCGCCGACCACTTCTTCATTCAGATACGGACCGTACACTTCGGCGGTATCGAAGAAGGTTACGCCGCGCTCAACGGCGGCACGAATCAGTTCGATGGCCTGACGGGTATCGGTGGCCGGGCCATAGCCGTGGCTCAGGCCCATACAGCCCAGGCCGAGTGCCGAGACTTCAAGCCCGGACTGACCAAGAAAACGTTTTTGCATTGCGTTACATCTCCGTGGGTTTCTGATTAAACGTCCAGCTTACGACCGGCAAGCCATTCCACTCGGGCGGGGTCGCGATGCGAGAAGAAGGCGCTGGTGGCGGTGTCGATGGCGGTAATGTGCAGCATTTCGTCGGCGCTCAGTTCGAAGTCCAGCACGTTAATATTTTCGGCCATGCGCTCTTTACGTACGGTTTTCGCCAGCGAGACGATGCCGCGCTGGAAGATCCAGCGCAGGACGACCTGGCCGACGCTTTTGCCATATTTTTCGCCAATGGCGGTTAACTCCGGATGCTGAAACAGACCGTTTTTGCCTTCAGCAAAAGGTGCCCACGCTTCAGGCTGAATGCCGCGGGTTAGCATCCACGGCACGGTGTGGAGCTGCTGATTAAACGGGTTCACCTCAACTTGGTTGACAGCCGGTACCACTTTATTGAAGGCGATCAGGTCAGCGAGGCGGTCCGGGTGGAAGTTGCTCACGCCAATAGCGCGAATTTTCCCGGCCTGCTGTAGATCCTCCATGGCGCGCCATGCACCGTGAACGTCGCCATAAGGCTGATGAATCAAATAGAGATCGACGTAATCCAACTGCAGGCGGTTTATCGAACGCTCAAACTGCGCTTTGGCACCTTCGTAACTGGCGTCCTGCATCCACAGTTTGGTGGTGACGAAAAGCTCATCGCGCTCAATGCCGCTCTGCTTGAGCGCGTTGCCGACCTGAGTTTCGTTCAGGTAGGAGGCGGCGGTATCAATCAGGCGGTAGCCTGTTTCAATCGCCTCGACAACGGCGCGCTCACACTCTGCGGCATCGGTCATCTGAAAGACGCCAAAGCCCAGCAGGGGCATTTCAATACCGTTGTTCAGTGTTACTGATTGCATGACGTTATCCTTCCTCTTTTGTGTCAGAGAAGCATAGCGCAGAGTGATTTATTCGATTAGAGGGCGTAATTTTCTAGGGTTAATTAGCAGGATTCATGAATTGGCGAACCCTGCTATTGCGAAACTTATGGCAACTGACGGTACTCTTCGTCAGCAACCGGCTCCAGCCATTGGTTGGATGCACCTTCAGCGGGAACCGCTACGGCGAGGTGGGCAAACCAGCTATCGGCGGTCGCGCCGTGCCAGTGTTTGACACCCGCAGGGATATTGACCACATCCCCGGCGGTCAGCTCACGTGCCGGTTGGTTCCACTCCTGATACCAGCCGCGTCCGCCCGTCACCAGCAGGATTTGTCCGCCCTTATGGTGAATATGCCAGTGGTTACGACAACCTGGCTCAAAGACCACGTTGCCGATATTAACCCCTTCCGTGGAGAGCATGCTCAGGTAGCTGGTGCCCTGAAAATACTGCGCATAGGCTTCGTTTTTCTCCCCTTTAGGGAAGATACCGTTGCCGTCAAATTGTTCGTTCATGTTGTCTCCGCGTTTTAATTTAAGCGTCCCGACGTTGTTCATCGGGATCCACTGTGTAAAGTGTAATGAAAGCCTGATTAAATGATAAGATGCCCAAATATGAATGCACTGGTGCAAAAAATTCACCAATTATGAGTAAAGAAAAATTAAACGATTTACAGGCTTTTGTGACGGTGGCCCAGGAGCGCAGTTTTACCCGAGCGGCGGCTGTACTGGGCATCTCTCGTTCGGCGCTGAGCCATACGCTGCTGGGGCTGGAAGAGCGCCTGGGCGTGCGGTTATTAATCCGTACCACGCGTAGCGTCTCACCAACCGATGCCGGGAACCGCTTGCTGGCCGTGCTAGCACCGCGTCTGGATGAGATTGAGACGGAATTGATCTCGCTGCGTGCTTCACGTGATAAGCCTGCCGGAACGGTGCGTATTACCGCCAACGATCATGCTATCGTCACCGTACTCTGGCCCCGACTTCAGCCTTTATTAAATGAACACCCCGATATCAACATTGAATTCAGCGTTGGCTATGAACTGACCGATATTGCGGCCCAACGCTTTGATGCGGGGGTGCGGATGGGCGATCAGGTGGACAAAGACATGATTGCGGTGCGCATTACCCCCGATGTGCCGATGGCGGTGGTTGCAGCACCCGGTTATCTTTCCGGTAGGGCGGCGGTGACGCGCCCTGAAGATCTGATGGCGCATAACTGCATTAATCTGCGGTTGCCCACCCACGGCGCGCTGTATGCCTGGGAGTTTGAAAAGGGCAGTCAAAAAATTAACGTTCGGGTCGATGGGCAAACCGTTTTTAACAATACCTTTTTGATGATTCAGGCGGCGCTGGACGGGGCAGGTATCGCCTATGTGCCCCGCGATTTAGTGGCGGAAGATATCGCCACTAAATCGCTGATACCCTTGCTTGCCGACTGGTGCCCGCATTTCCCGGGGTACTATCTTTATTACCCTGGTCGCCAGCATCTCCCGGCGGCGTTTACGCTGGTGGTTGACGCTTTGCGCTGGCATCGACGGGATTGATCAGCTGGACAACGCCTGCTGTAGCGCATGGTCAGCACGCATAGCCGCTTCGCTTTCGCCATTTTCTCGTAGCACCTGCGCCAACTGGCGTAGCTGCTCGGCAGTGAGTCCAACCCGCAGACTGGCCCGCGTGTGCGACAGCAGCTGCGATTCCACGCCCGGCGTAGCGGCGAGCGCGCCAACTGTTGCCAGCTCTCGGCTCTGCCAGTCGAGGTTGTCGCGGGCAAAGATATCGCCAAATAGATGCGTTTGTAGGAACTGATTAATCACCGGGGCAAATTCAAAAAGCGGCCCCTGTACCGGTGCGCCTGAGATTTTGGTCTGGTTTGCGGTACCCACGGCGCGCAGTTCCGCGCCGACGGGAATTGGGCTGACCGGCTCTTTTCCTTCGATGTCATTGATGCCGCGTTGTTTACGCGTTTCAACCACCTTCATCAATTCACTCAATCCGTTAAGGCTGCGAGGGAAGCCGGTGTAGGCATAGAGCTGGACGAGGATTTCTTTGGTTTCGTTAATCGTGAGCCCGGCATCCAGACCCTGATTTAGGGCTGCGTTCAGCTTGTCCATCTGGCTGCTGGCCATTGATGCGGCGATCAGCGGGATCGCCTGCTGGCGAGCAGATAGCGTAGTGGAGGCGGTTTGTTGGTTCTCCATCGTAGAGGCTCCTTGCGTCGTCGGGGCTGCATTTACCGAAAGGCTACAACCAAAAATCAACAATGCCGCTGCCGTTAGCGTTTTAATGCGCGTGGTATTGTTCATCCGTCACTTTCTCCATCCATTCAACGTTTTTACCCGCGACCGTACCCGTTACGGTCAGATGCGTTATCGCGCTGCCGGGCGCGGCTCCATGCCAGTGCTTAACCCCTGGCGGGCATACCACGACATCGCCGGGACGGATGGTTTGCACGGGTTGTCCTTCCTCCTGAGTCAGGCCGACGCCGGAGGTCACGATCAGCCGTTGACCGGCAGGATGGGTGTGCCAGGCAGAACGCGCGCCGGGCTCAAAGGTAACGTATGCGCCGGAGGCGCTGATGTCTTTGTCGGCGCTGAATAACGGGTCGACCCGCACGCGTCCGGTAAAGTTTTCAGCGGGGCCTGCCATCGCGCTTTGGCTCCCGGCAGGCGTAATCTGCACCGAGGCGTTTTGCCCCTCGGTTAATGAAGAGAAAGCGACAAACGGCAGTAACAGCGCGAGATAACCTAATTTTCCAATCATGCAGGGCGTCCTTTTATGTCAATGAAGGGGGTACTGCGTTGCGATAATTCTAATGGGCGTTCCATGTCGTCAGGCTGACGGTTGGCTGACATTGTTGTCAGTTGGCGGTGTGAGGGCGAAGGTGAGGCCAAAGGTATTGTGGCCCTCTTCGCTGCGCGCAAAAACCTCGCCCCGGTGCATAATAGCCACGGCATGAACGATTGAGAGGCCTAGTCCGTGATGGGTATCGCTCTTAGCGCGAGAAGCATCAACGCGATAAAAACGTTCAAAATGGCGATGTAAATGGGCAGAGGCGATCGGCTCGCCGGGGTTCGATACCGCGACACAAGCCTGATTTTGACTTTCGCTTAAGCGAACGATAATCGTACTGCATGGTGGCGCGTGCCTTGCGCTGTTTTCCAGCAAATTAGCCAGTGAACGGTGGAACAAACGCCGATCGATATGGGCGGAGGCATCGCCTTCGATCTCCAGCGTGAGCTGTTTTTCAGCGAAGGAGGGTTCCACGTATTCTGCCGTTTTCAGCGTCTCTTCACGTAGCGAGACGCGGCTTAACTGCACGGCATGAACACCGGCGTGGGCATGTGACAGGAACAGCATGTCGTTAACGATTGACGTCATCCGCTCAAGTTCTTCGAGGTTTGAACCCAGCAGTTCTTCAAGTTCATCATGTGAGCGTCGGCGCGATAGTCCGAGCTGTGTTTGACCAATCAGGTTGGTGAGTGGGGTACGTAGCTCGTGGGCTACGTCGGCGTTAAAGCTTTCAAGTTGCCGCCAGGCAATTTCCTGACGTTCCAGCACACCATTAAATGACCGTGCCAGCTGCTGCAACTCCTCAGGCAGTGCGGTGCTATCGAGCCGCTGACTATGATCGCCCGGTGCCAGATGCTGCGCTTGCTGACTTAGGGCGCTAACCGGGCGCAGGCCAATTCTGGCGACCATGTATCCCAGCAGCGCGACAATAACCACACCCAGTGCGGTAATAATCAGCAACGTGCGCGTGAACGCCTCCAGCGTGCCCATGTATGGTGTGGAATCGATGGCGACCACATAGCGTAGCGCCGGTCTTTCACCGTTGGCGGGGATCGTTTTGACCAGCAGAAAAAGCGAACATGCGCCTTGCGAAGCGCCGGGCATTTTATTGAAACCCTCCGTCAGCGAAGACCACTGAACCCCGAAGGGGGGCGCTCCGCCCACGTTAAAATGAGGGTTATCGCTGACTATCCAGTAGCGAACCCGCTCGCCTTCAGAGTTGGCCAGAACGGTAAATTTACTGGCAAGCGTAGACCAGCCGTCAGCTGAGGTGCGCGATACGATCCACGGGCTCATTAATGATTCGCGAAACAGTAGCTCGTTATGCATCTGTTTTTGCAGTGAGTCATGCAGCGAGCTTCGCAGCAAAATGCCGATGGTCGAGACGATCATTAGGGCGGACAACGCGAACATCAACGCCAGATGTACCGAGATGGCGCGCTTAAACATGTTTTTCCATTACTTCTTCAGGCCTGGCTTCAAGAACATAGCCCATGCCGCGCACGGTATGCAGTAGCTTGATCCCGAACGGCGCATCAACTTTGGCACGCAGGCGTTTGATGGCGACTTCCACGACGTTCGCGTCGCTGTCGAAATTCATATCCCAGACCTGCTCGGCGATCATCATTTTGGACAGGATCTCCCCCTGGTGACGGGCCAGCAGGCTGAGCAGGGAAAACTCTTTGGCGGTCAGTTCCAGGCGAGTTTCGGCGCGCAATACCCGGCGAGCCAGCAGATCCAGGTGTAGATCGTGTATTTGCAACTGCGTAATATCTGTGCCGTTGGCTGAGCGGCGACGCACTAGCGCCTGAATGCGCGCGACCAGTTCAATCAGGGAAAAGGGTTTGGGCAGATAATCATCGGCACCCAGGCGTAGGCCTTTAACTCGCTCATCGACGGACCCCCGGGCGGATAGCATGAGTACTGGGGTTTGTTTACTGGTGCGAAGGTTTTCCAGTACCCGGTAACCGTCCATGCCCGGCAGCATGACATCAAGGATTATCGCGTCGTAGTCGAACTCCTGCGCGTAGTGCAGGCCTTCGGCACCATCGGCAGAAACATCGACCGTGAACCCCGATTCGCCCAGCGCGCGCGTCAGGTAGCTTGATGTTTTTTCTTCGTCTTCCACTAACAGCAGGCGCATAGCAATCCTGTCCTTATCCGTTTTTTAAGGGGGCTTCGACATCGGAATAAACCTGTACCGCATCGGGTAGCCTTTGGCCTTTGATGGTTATGGCATCCAGTGAACGGGTGAGCTCGGTCATTTCAGCGTTTGAAGGCGCTTGCCGGTCTGCTGATCGATGTTCCAGGCAAACTTGGTGGCGATAACAGTTTTGTCGCGAAAAGGGGCCACACCTTCGCCGAGGATTTTTTCAACTTCAAACGGGCCGTAGGCTTCCGCCGCATCAAATAGCGTGATGCCGCGATCGAAGGCCTGGCGAATGATATTCACCATCTCCGGCCGCCAGGGCACGGAAGTGTCGTATTTACGGCTCATGTTCTGTACGCCCAGACCGATAGCGGACACTTCGAGGTAGCCCAGTTTGCGTTTATCCGGTGCGGCAGAGTGCAGGTTGCTTTGACCTCCGGCGCTAGCGGTTTTTTCTGTCGCGTAAACGTGAGAGACCAGCGAGGCTGCAGCGACCCCGGCCCCCGCAATCAGCAATTTACGCCGTGCTGGCATAGAAGGGACGTCTGCGTCGTTGGTGAATCGTTGTTTATTGCTCATGAAAGGCTCCTTTTCTCGGTAGTTTGGCCTGCGCTTATTCTGACGCCCGCTTGCCAACATAAAGCTGACCGTTTCCTGACAGCGTTGTCAGAAACCTGTGCAAGATATTTCTGACAAAATTGTTATTCATTCGTCATGATGCTGACAGTTCTCTCTTCCTAATCTGAATACGTTATTTGCCATCGCCAGCCTGGTGAATTCAGGCCATTATTTATTCGGGAGAGATCATGAAAATTACGTTTTTAAATACCGTTTTACTGACGGCCATGATGAGTATTTCATCGGTGCATGCCGCTGATTACAAACAAAATCCTTTTACTCTGGTGTATGACGGAGCGATAACTGAAAATGTCAAAGGCAAGGTCAATATCCACCCGGTAAAATATGATCTGCACGGCATCCAGATTGCCGCCAATGTATACACCCCGGCCAATTACGATCCGGCTAAAAAATATCCGGCGGTGGTTGTTGCCCATCCTAATGGTGGCGTGAAAGAGCAGGTTGCCGGGTTATATGCTCAGCGCCTGGCGGAGCATGGATATATTACAATTACCGCCGATGCGGCTTATCAGGGAGCCAGCGGCGGTATGCCGCGCAGCGTGGATAAACCAGCTAATCGCATTGAGGATATTCACGGCATGGCTGACTATCTCAGCCAGTATCCCGGCGTTGATACCGCTCGTATTGGCCTACTGGGCATCTGCGGTAGTGGCGGCTATTCGCTAAAAGCGGCGCAGACCGATAAACGTTTTAAAGCGCTGGCGACGCTCAGTATGTTTGACTCCGGGCTGGTGCGCCGCAATGGCTATCAGGATTCACAGATTTCCACTATCCAGGAACGTCTGAAGCTGGCAAGTGACGCGCGTACCAAAGAAGTCACCACGGGTGAGGTCAGCTATTCCGGTGATGCTAACCTGACCGATGAACAAATCGCCAAACTCCCATTTGATCTGTATCGCCAGGGCTACGAGTACTACTGGAAAACCCATGCTCATCCGAACTCAACCTTCCGCTATACCACCAGCAGCCTGCTCGATTTAATGCGCTTTGATGCGCAAAGCAATATGGATCTTATCAACCAGCCGCTGCTGATGATGGCCGGTACCAAAGCAGATTCGCTGTATATGACCGAAAGCGCGTTTAAAAAGGCCACCGGTACCGCAAATAAAGAGCTGTTCCTTATCGACGGAGCGACGCATATCGAGACCTACTGGGTGCCGCGTTATGTCGACCAGGCCATGAGCAAGCTCGATAACTTCTTCGATAGCAATATTTAAGTCGTAAGGCCAGCCTCATCAGGAGGTTGGCCGTTTATGTTCTTGTCTGCATTCAGAGTAATGGAGTTGGCGGCTAAGATAATTACGTTCAATAAATAGGCGCTATGAGCATAATTCATTAAACGGGGTTTCGCGGTTTGTATTCAGAATGCGAGCTGTGAGTTTAAGGTGCGAAATGTTTGACGAGGGTTTGGATAGGGGAGCGAGCTGTTATGGCGTTGAAAAACAAAAAGCCTGCTTAGT
>NZ_JAPUEW010000029.1:0-19761 GCF_027492335.1 Klebsiella sp.
TAATCAGCGAGTCAGCTTGGGAAGAAATGACCTGCTTATTCGCACCTTCCTTAGCATTATTCATGAGTTCTAATATTTATCATTCTCAGCAATCTATGGTGGGAAAGTTATAATAACTTTTTTGTTGACTAATCCTTAATTATGCAAAGCTAATATAGAGCATAGCCATAAATGGAAAAGTTAATATTGAGGAAAATGTATTTATGAGATTTTTTCATTATTGTGAGTTGCATGATTAATATATATCTCTTAATGAATCTCTCTTTTAACCTTTTCAATATTTATGTTTCAGGTTTTACTAAAAACGTAATGACGCAAAGGAAAAACGGTAAACACATCGAATATTCTATTTAAGAAGCCTCAAATGTATCTTAAAGCTCCCACATTAAGCCACCGTAAAAACCACATCAAGCCACTGTAAGCACCACAATAAGCAATGTGCACCTTAATAAGCCGTCAACTTCTTTTATATTAGCGCCTGCTTGAGCCATGCTGCATCCATCGAAACAAAGGAGGCAGTATGAAAGCAAAATTCAACAGTCCAACATCAGAAGAACGCTTACAGGTATTACGCAACAATGGCGAACCTCATGATCGCCTCGTACGTGAAAAAGAGCGTCAGCACATTACATCTGTATCCCGTTCAACGGCCTGGAAACTAGAGCAAGTCGGTCAGTTTCCACTGCGTAAGTCTATTGGTCTGAAATCCTGCGGGTGGCTGTTAAGTGACCTGCTGTATTGGATCAGTGAGCGTTAACATCAGGTGTTTTTTGCATTTATTTTTTGGATGACCCGAGTTCATCCTGCTATTTCTACTATTAATAGCGGAATAGCAATATGAGTGAAATCGTTTTAAACGTTAACTGAATGAGAGGTATCTATGCTGTGTGGTCGTCCTTTTCCTGTACATGTGTTCCCACAGATCATCAGAAATGCAGTTTACGAAGTAGAACAGCATACGCAGGCTCCTCAGGCTTTGATTGCCGCATCAGTACTAGGGGTTATTTCTCTTGCCTGCCAGAACCGGATTGATGTGTGCAGACTGAATAATCTGCGCAGCCCGGTATCGCTTTTTTTACTGACACTGGCGGAATCGGGTGAACGCAAAAGTACGGTGGACAAACTGCTAATGAAGCCATTGTATCAGCTGGAAGATGAATGGTTTGAAAAATATACCCAGGATCTGATTATCTGGCGGAATGAGGAAACGGCTTTTAATGTTGAAAAGAAAGCCTTGATGTCAAAACTGAAATCAGAGATTTCCCGTAACAAAGAACATTCCACAACGAATGAACGACTGAAAGCGCTGTTGGCAACATACCCGAAAGCACCGGTCAGGTTCAGACAGATATTCAATGATGCCACACCTGCGGCGATAAAAGACTATCTCAGTGGGCGCTGGCGGTCTATCGGGCTTATGTCTGATGAAGCTGGCACCATTTTTAACGGCTATGCGCTGAATGAACTGCCTTTCATCAATAAAATGTGGGATGGCGCAATGTTTCCCGTGGAAAGAAAAAGCGAACCAGATAAATTAATCAAAGATGCCAGAATGACGCTGGCACTGATGGTCCAGCCTGATGTGCTTAAAAAAGGATATCTGGAACGAAAAGGCGATACAGCGAAAGGGATCGGATTCTTCGCACGGTGCTTGATGTGTCAGCCTGGTTCAACACAGGGCTACCGGCAAATTACCAGCCCGGTTGTCTCAAGCGAGCATCTACCGGTATTTCATCTACGACTGATGGGGATCGTTAACGAGAGTATTACCAGAAATGATGAAAATGAACGTCAGTGTCTGTACTTCTCCCCTGAGGCTGAAAAACGCTGGCTCGAATTTTATAATAAAGTTGAGTCGGAAATGGGGATTCTTGGAGCACTGTCTAATTTTAAAGATTATGCCTCTAAAATGGCTGAAAATATGGCAAGAATTGCGGCATTATTGCATTACTTTAATGGTGATGAAGGTGATATATCTCTTCTGACTACGGAGGCGGCTGTGGAGATCAGTGCCTGGTATGTTGATGAGTATATTCGACTTGTTTCTAATCCCACGGGATTTACACTGGTTAATTCAGAAGCGGATGAACTTTACTTCTGGATTAAAGAGTATTGCTGTCGGTGCTTTGTGCCCTACATCAGGAAAAACACTATACTGCAATATGGACCCAGTAGGTTTCGAAATCGTAATAAAGTGAATGAGTTGTTAGGTGCACTATATTCTCAAAAAAGGATACTCGCTGCTAAAAAAGGAAAAACAGTATTTATAGCACCCGCTAATATCGAATTTAATATTTATAGTTAAATTAATTGCAGAGTGGATTGGTAAAGCATTGGCGTTACGTAATGTAACTTTTTTGATGAATTTAGTGTTGGATAGGTAATATATTGCTATCATCTTTAATATTATATCTATCCTACAATCAAGCAATGCTTGTATCTATTTAAATCATTAAAAGTAAATAGTATTGTAGGGATATACATAAGGATTTAATCTATGAATTCATACCCAGGATCGCATGGTGAGCATGTACTCGCCTATAAAAAGCATATTGAACGAGTCGTCAATGATGCTGTAAGTGAATTCCCTAGAACAATGGCATTACGTGTTGATGCCCATTACCCCCCGATTTTAGATAGAGGAGATACAGTTTGCTGCTTCCCAAATATGGAGCCTGGAGCGATATCCCGTTTCCGTAATGCGTTAAATGCCATGCTGGAGGCCAATGAGAAAGCCAGAGCAGATAACGGTAAAAGAATATATTCAAACCGTGTTCGTCATGTTTGGGTACGGGAGTTTTCTGAAGGAGGAAAATGCCATTTTCATATTTGTCTTTTTTTTAATAAAGATGCTTATTATCACTTGGGAGATTATGAAACTGAAAGTAATCTACGAATGATGATTGTAAGAGCATGGTATAGCGCACTAGGATTGGAGTTGGATGATTATCCGGGATTAGTTCACTACCCTGAAAATTGTCGCTATATATTGGATATCAATGATTTTAATTTTGAAGCGGAATACAACAATTTATTGAATCGCCTCGATTACCTGGCCAAACTCGATACAAAATTTTTTGGCGATGGTGACCGCAATTTTGGATGTAGCCGGGGATAGTTTGTTTTTTACAGGACAGGCCTTTTTTATGGAGGAAAGGCCTGATTTGTTTGTATTCAAGTAACGGTAACTTTTTAATGCTTGGAACCCCTTCCCGTTAGGCGTACTACCCTACCAACGACCCGCAAGCGTCATAATGGGTCTGACCGCATCCAAAGGCTTAAACTACACAATCAGATCGCGGCACCTTAACGCGATCTGATTGTGTAGTTTATCCCGGACTTATTCGAACCTACGACAGTCATTTAATAGCATAAGGCCAGCCATTGACCACAATGCGGCCATCACCGCTGATCCGCCATTCCATGGCGCGGTCTGGCTGGGTTGAGCCTTCTATCGACTCGCTGTACCTGTTGGTTAAATAGTGAAACTGCTGGTTCGTAGAACCGACCCATTTACGTGTCCGATCGGGGCTGGATGCCTGATAGGGGCCATCAACTATCACGTCCGTCCATTTCAGCAATGCCTGCGTGCCAGGCAGATTGAGTTCATTTAGTTCACCCATCGTGTAGCCAGTGAATACCATCACCGAAAGCCCGGCGTGTGAGACACCTTCTGCCACTGCTGCCAACCCTTGCGCCTGGAGGAAAGGTTCTCCTCCCAAAAAGGTTACCCCTTCTAGCCCCCATTCTTCATGGGCTGCGAGCAAACGATCAATCATAGTATTCGCGTGAATAATTTCACGCTCAATGATTTTCAGGTAGCCGGGATTGCAGCACCCGACACAGCGTTTGTCGCAGCCCTGAACCCATAGAGCAGCGCGTTTTCCCGGCCCCTCAACCTCGGTGCAGGGGAGCCATGAAGCCAGATTCAGCCAGTTCATCGGATGACTTACTCCAGATCGAAGTCAAAATTGGGTTTGGTCCCCCCCTGAACAACCTTTATTGCACGACCCAGGGAGTGCTCAGGTGAACCAACCTCTTCAAACAGGAATCGGGACAACGGATCAAACAGACAGCGGATTAAAACATTGAGCACACCGCGCCCGCCGCTGCTGCGATCAACCATCTTAACGATCGATCTAAGCGCTTTCGTCTCATCCTCGAAGTGCATTCCCGTTACGCCCCATTTCTCGTTAAGGCGATAGCGGAGCGGTTCCAGTTTCGATCGTGCGATATCAATCAGGAAATTTTCATCAGTCATAAAGTTAAACGGGATAATATTTCCCTCACCGATACGCCCAAGCAATTCTGGCCGATTCAATTCACTGACAAAATGATTACGTACTTCCTCAATAAAAGCCCCTTTGACATCCGGATTGTCCACCGCGATTTGCGCCGCCCCAATGTTTGACGTAAAGACTATAACGGTATCAGAAAATTGAACCGTATCGCCCTTACCGTCAGTCAGCCTTCCGTCTTCCAGAATTTGCAGGAATTTGTCGAGTATTCGGGGATGTGCTTTTTCAATTTCATCAAACAGCAACAAAGAGAACGGCCGTTTTTTTACCGCGTTGGTTAATTGGCCACCCTCTTCGTAACCCACGTAGCCAGGAGGTGCACCAACCAGTCGCTGGTCGGCGTGTTCATGGTTGAACTCCGACATATCGAAGCGCTGGCAAGCCTCATCGTCGCCAAACAAAAACTGGGCGAGGGCTTTTGCCAGCTCCGTTTTCCCCACACCGGTTGGGCCGACAAAGAATAAAACGCCTTTAGGGGTTCTTTGTTTGCTGGAATGCTGTAAACCAGATAAGCCGGTATACGCGCGGATCAGGATTTGGTTAACGACTGCCAGCGCCTGATCTTGTCCTTTCACACGCACCTTCAACGTTTCGATCGCTTTGCTCAGTTTGTCGCGGTTCAGCTCTTCCCACGGGCTTTTTTTCTCACCATAGCGGTACATGCTGACCAGCGATTCGGCGCTCATTTTTTGCGGAAGTTGTCGGGAGAGTTTCGCAATATTGTGAATATCACGCAGCGTAAGCCCTTCCAGCGAATCCACAAGATCCGCAAGCACCCGGCTCTTATTCAGTATTGGGGTGTTAAGGAGGAGGACGTTATTAAGACTCAGCACGGCGTTTTCCCGCGTGGTGCGGGACGGAAGCGGCACATTGATTTCTTTGAACAGCGGGTTATGCAGGTATAACGACGGCGGCAATACCGATAAGCCCTGACACAAAAAAACCATCAACGTTTGCGGTTTATCGATATCCGCAGCGTTGAGCGCTAGCTGCGCGTCACGCGCGGCTTTACCCATCATCAGTAGCAAGCCCCGTTCCGCTTCACTCAGCGCGTTGGCTTGCCCAAACAACAGGTGAGACCAGTCCAGCACGAAGGCAATACGATCGGGGCCAGAAGACTTCATCAGCCGGGCGACGACTGTCAGAAAGTCTTGTGGATTCACCTCTAATGCATGGCTGGTTTGTGTGGCCCGTGCTGTCGGCAACGGCGTGCCCATATCATATTCGTCGCCTTCTGCTGGTGAAGAAGCGGGCGTCGCGGCGCTCATCAGATCGGTCCATTCCCGGGCATTGACACCAGATACGCCAGAGACACGATCCCAGCGGATAACATGCCGGTAACCGCGCTCTTTGAGCAGGACATCGATGGTTTCCGGTATGCTTCTCCACTGGCCAGTAGCGGATTCGTCGTAGACCACATCGACAATGTTGCCGTGCAGGATGATCCCTCGCCGGATCCCGCATTCGCGGCGGAAATTTTCTTGCCAGGATTGTTGTCCGGAGCTCATTTATTTCTCCCTTGTCATGCCGGGTTGTGGTCTGGCGTCGCTGTCCTTGTCGTCCGGGTTTTCCCAAACGACCCGCTCTGTGGACAACTGAATGCCATAAATGGATTGCAGTCGAGGAAGGACCGTATCGATATCTTTTTTGCAGGCAGAACCCTGGTAATGGTCAAACTTGTATTTCAGTTTTCCGCTGAGCTCTATTTTAAATTCCGCTTGTGCGCCCGCAGGTCTCATCGCGCGGATAACCACTTCGTTGCTGTCATCTTTGTTCATCAGACGCGGTTTTTCCGTTACAAACCCAGCGTCCTCGAGCGAACGATAAACCGCCTGCACGACTTCACGGCGGCAACTTTCATCCACCACCGCTGTATCGAGTTCGCTGGTGACTTCAACCATTCTCCGGGAGAGTTCCTCTGGCGACAGCGAGCTTGCCGTATCAAGAGTTGCGGCCAATGCTGCTGCGTGTTCGGGAGCCTGACGGCTCGCTGCGGCAATCTGCTCACGGCATAATTGCAGCGAATCCTCGGTTGTACTGGCCACCGCCGTTTGATACTCCTGCGCTCTTCTTTCCTGAGAACGCTGTTCGTATTCGTGCTTAATGTTGCCTAATTCAGCCCGCAGTTGTTCAACTGTGGTGTGGTGATTGGCGTCGAGGAGATGACGACGAAGCTCCGCCAGCGCTTTGAAGGCTAATTGCCTGGCCAGCGGGTCGTCCCAGTTTGTCAGTTCGTTCTGCCAGACGGTTTCCACTTCTTCGCGGGCTTTGGTTTCTTGCTCAACCCTTTGCCGAACGGCTTCCCGCGCCTCTTCCTGAGCAACGTGCTCCGCCACACGCTCTGCTTCAACAACAGCCTGGCGCATTGCTCTGGCGTGTCTGGGTAACGCATGTACCTGCTGGCCTAGGGCAATACTCCGATCGCGCGCGGTGGCCGGATCGGAATCAACAAGCCATGTCAGAGTCTCCAGTTCGCGTTGCAGTGCGGAAAATTCAGCCTGCACGTACTTGCTGATCCCTTGGTTTTGTACATCATTCAAGATGTTGCGATAGCGGTCGAGATACACCCGCGTTGTCTCGCTGACCCGCTGGTTAAAAAGCTCCTGACGCCGCTGGCGCTCAATCTGGTAGCGTGCCTGCTCATGTCTGCTCATTTCACTATTTCTCCCGTATTGCGCGGTCTGGTCTTGCCGTGCGACATCTCTTTATATTCGCTGGGCAGAATCGCCGTAATGTTTTCAGCGCATGCTATGTTGCGGAAATTTTTATCAGCGGTCACCAGGATGACATCGCTGAGTCGCAGGTATAGCGCCACCGACAGGATGCGATTATCTGATGTCGGTTCGAGGTCAGCAGGTAGAAGCTCCATAACTTCGGATTCGTAACGAACGATTTTGTGTATCTGTTCCAGCGTCCGAATCGCCTCCCGTGCTCGTCGGGCTTTGTTGGGGTTGTCTGATGTTTTGAGATGATCCAGCTCCTGATGAACGCGTCTGGCAATGACTGGCGTGTCATTCTGCTGCAAACGCGAGGGCAGATTGGGGTACTCTATTAATGCGCTGGTATCAAAGATGACAAACCGTTTGCCGGGCGCTTCGGGATGGGCGAGCTTTTGCGTTGCCAGTTCTCGCCAGGCCTGAACTTGCGTATCGAATTCATCGATAAGCGAAAAGGAGGCGGACGTTACGGCCGCACGTAATGTACCGAGTGCTGCAACGGCATTCTGCCACTGTGTCACGCTTGTCAGTGCTGATGTTTTCACGCTTTTAAGGCTTAAATTGCCCGTAGCGGCATCCGTCAGGGATTTCATTCCCACGTTGCGTAACACGTCTTGCTGCGCATTTCTGAGTGTTGTTAGCGACTGGGCAAAGGCATGAGGCTCATGCAAAGTGAGCGGCGCATCCGTTAATACCTCTGCCAGCCATATTTGCAGCAGCGT
The DNA here is from genome assembly GCF_027492335.1 of Klebsiella sp. Classification (NCBI taxonomy): domain Bacteria; kingdom Pseudomonadati; phylum Pseudomonadota; class Gammaproteobacteria; order Enterobacterales; family Enterobacteriaceae; genus Klebsiella; species Klebsiella sp. Next base: position 7,738 of record NZ_JAPUEW010000029.1, read on the forward strand.
GCTGCTTAAAAGGGAATTCGGCAGAACCGATGTCGGGCCAACGGCCTTACGCAGTTGTTCGAGCGAGGCCACATCAGTAAGCGGACTGCAGTGATCCAGCAAGAGCGCGGAAAAATCACTGCTATGGTCAGGCACCAACTGATTCAGAACGGTGAGGTAATGGATCGCTTCATCAGGTTGGATCGGGGTTTGCAAACGTGTCACTCCGGCCATCATCAGAGCTTTAAGCGTGTTAAGCCAGTATGGTTGCCACTGTGCTCGCGAGTGGGGGGTAAACCTCTCCAGCGCCGCCGCGAATTCGCTCGCGTCGGCAAGCCATTCCGCAACAGGATGCACCTCATTTCTGGATTGCCAGTGCGTAATCGTCTCCTGCGGAGTAAGCCAAAGCGAAGTGAGGGCGTGCGCTGTGGCACTGTGCGTGGCATTCAGACCGGATTGTAATTCCGCTTGTAGTCGTTGCCAGATTTCGGCACTGATGGTGCTGTCCGCAGTGAGGCTGAGCGCGGCACGCTGCGCTTGCCCTCGCCAAAAGACGTTGCCCCATCCGGAAAAATGCGCCTGCGGTGCGCCGTCCTTTTTCAGGATACGCAGAGTAGCCAGTCCTGCAGGTAAATCTTCAGGCACTGTCATTTCGAGCCACAGACTTCCCTTTTTGCTGTCAAGCTGGCGGATTTCAGGTTCGGCGTTCCTGAGCAGAATTGTCATGCCCAGTATGGAACTCTTCTTACTGTGCAGCAGGATCAGATTTTCACCGAAGTAGTTATCTTTTTCTGCATCATTTGTGATGACGTGCAGCAGGGTGGCGGAAGGATCCGTTGTGCTGTCTGCTGCGCGACTTAATGGCGCTATCTCTGTTGCATGGCGAATACTCTCATCGCTGAGTCTGGGCCAGTTTGCCGCAGGTTCGCTCGTCATGATCGGCTGCAAAATGTGCTGCCACACGATATCTGCAGCGGCCATTTGCAGCCATTGTTCAAAGTTGGCAGAGCCGGGCGCTTTAACGGAAAGGACGCCGGACCCGTCACACTCAACGGTGATTTGGTGCTGCTCCCACACTACGCCAACTACGCTGGACTGAACGGAGTGAATCTCTGTATTCGCTGTTTTCCACGGATGGCGCTCGTTTTCTAACTCTTGTCGTATCCACGCGGAACAGTCCTGCGGTTCAAGCACGTCCTTGCTGATAAATACTGTGCTGGAGGGCGTGCCAGGCAGATTGCTGGCGCGCAATGGCTGAACGGTATTTGATAAAGGTAAAAACAGGTGCTGGACCTTGGTTTGTTGCTGGCGCCCAGGTAACCGTTCGCGAGCAAGAAAGTTGAGCCCCTCAGGGGTTAACGATATGTCGGCCAAACGAAGCGACATATAGTTCTCTGATGCCGGACAGGCCAGCACCTCAAGGTAAATCAGATCCTCGACGCAAGGGCCGACCAGCGCGCTGGCCGATGTGACTCCCAGTTGCTGCTCGAAAATCTGCACCAGCGTCAATTGCGCAATTTCCGGCGTTTTCCGGTAGCTTTTACACAGTCTCATCAGCATACGCTCAAAGACCGTGGGGGTTCGTATGGTCTGGTAGATCACCTGCGTTTCAATTTTGTACTGCGGTACACTGACAGCAAAAGATCCTAACTTCATCACTTATTCCCTCTGTGACGCATGCCGGATGACGGTGGAGAGTTACGCTTACTCTGCGGTGTATTTCGCATCAGGCGACTCGCCGGAATCAACTGAGCATTTCTGTCCAGTTGATCCAAAATGTCTTTATAGACCGTGCGGGTTGTTACACCCTCGCTGTCCATATGTGGAAGCGTGACGTCATAGGACTCGTACATATTTCGTGCGCCAAACACAATCAGCAGCTCTTGCGCGCGTGAGAAGGCGACGTTGATAAATTCGTAACGCGCGACGTTGGCGCGGCTGGAGCGGCGTCTTACCTTCCCGCCATGGCTTTGGGTATCCACGCCATCATTGCGCACGAGGCTGACGAGAATGGTAGGTTTCTCCTTGCCCTGATAGCGGATAACGGTATTGATCTCGACATCCAGGCAGTCAAAACGTCCGTTAGGTTTAACCTCGCGGATGGCCTCGCGAATCAACCGACATTGACGGGCATAGAAAGAGACGACACCCACTTGGTAGCGTTTTTGCGCTGAATAGCCAAGGCTGGCGCACTGTTTATCAATCTGTAACAGCGTGTGAGCAATAAGCTGTGCTTCCAGCCAGTTGCTGCGAGCGGGTTTACCGCTGGCGTCCACATCTTCTTTATGAAGTTGGCCTTGCAGGTCACGGGATGTATCCACCCACAGCACATGGTCGCCCTCAGTTACCGCTTTTTCTTCCTGTGGGATGGTTGAAGGCGAGCGCTGGATATCTTTGACGACCCGCTCTCCGGCACTATTTCGTGCAGGCTCCACGATGGTGTTGCCGTCGGTATCGACCAGCACCAGACCGTGGTTTCTGTCGTAATTGGGGAACTCCAGCCCACAGCTCAGGCGGCGTTCATAGAAATGGTTTACCATCGCCATGATTTGTGGGTGCATTCGAAACTGTATTTCCAGACGCGCTTTGATCGCATCATCAGCCGTTTCGAAGTGGGATTTGAATAATGATGCCGTCACCATTTTTTCAAACCGCTGAAGGTTATGCCGGGTCAGCGATGTTCGGGTATTCTGCCCGTCTTCGTCCGCTTCATCGACGGCATCGCTAAAGGTTTGCGCATCGGTGCCTTCCTGAAACAGCGGCGGTAATTGCCGGTGATCGCCCACCAAGATTGAACGGCGCGCGCGCATCAACGGCAGTAACATCTCCAGCGGCGTTGCTTTGCTGACTTCATCGATAATGGCGACATCAAAACTGACCTGGCCCGATTCTTCTAATGTTTGTTCACGCTCGTTACAGGTAATCGCAACCAGGTTGCATTCAGCCACAAACGTTTCTTTAAAGTGATGCCAATCGTTTTGGTGCGAAACCTGACGGCGTAGATCGTTGCTCCAGTCCTGCAACAACGGCTCCCAGACCTCCTGAACCGCCTGCTGTTCCGCAAGGCGCGACGTCAGCGTACCGATCGTTTCTTCGCAGGACGCCATCTCTTGCGCAAAGCGCACGCTTATCTCCGCAGAGGGTGAATCAGGCAACGTTGCCAGCGAGACACGCCGGGCCAACCACTCCGCCTGCTGGCTAATGCAGTCTTCCAGAGCCTGGCGAATCTGTGGCTCCCGCTGTTGCTGATGGGCGGTTTCTTGCTCGCGTTGACGCCACTCAGATTCATCAATATCCGGCACGTGAGAAAGCGCAATAAGTTCGTCAGTCTGAGCCAGAAGTTGTGCTGATTCCCGTTCAATCACGGTGCTGCTCGCCACCAAGGCGGCAACTCGTGCCGCCAGTTTCTTACCCGTCAGCTCCGCGTTTTCAATCGACTGACACCAGGATTCCGGGTCAAGGAACATTTTGCCGTACAGCTCCGGATTTAAGCCACCGGCAGAACTGTCGCGAAGCTGTTTAATCTCCTGTCGTTTGGCTTTCCATACCGGAAGCAGACTTTCATCGTCGTCAAGTTTATCGGCAAGTGCTCGCTCTTCGGCCTCCAATTCGGCAAGGTGAATGGCCCGATCCGGGCTTTGTAGTGCAGACGGCCCTGTGGCCCGCAAGCGGGCCACATCATTTTCCAGATCGGTGCGGTGCGCCCACAACCTGTGCCAGAATCGCAACAGCCCAGACAGCATCTGGGGTTGTTGCGACGGTACGGCGGTCCAGTCGGCAACGGAGACGGGAAGTTTCACCTGCGCGCTGGCAAGATCGAACAAAGCAGATGCTAGAGTGGAGGTGGCGGGTTCCGGTAGCGGGCAACGCTCAGGGATCGTTTCCTCATTCTGTTCGAGGAATGCCTTCAGCGCCAGTAACCGCGTTTGCCGCTGTTTCGCATCTGCGTGTTTTTGCCCCTGCTCCTGCAATTTCCGCCACGCCAGAGTTCTGTTTTGTTCTGCCTTCTTTAGCGCATGTTCATGCGCGGTAAGCGCCTGCCCGGCGTGTTCTGCGTCACGGCGTATAAACTCCGCCTGATTAAGCCACGATTGCAGTTGGTTGAGCTGATCTTTTGTCTCACGCCAGGGCGTCAGAAAGCGTTTCTCTACATCCTCAGCCAGCGAGGTGTAGTAGCGGGATAAGGAGGTTTCCTGTACGAACGCTTTGCCCTCGCCGGAAATTTTGCTCAAATCACGTGCGAGACGAATAACCCGCAAATCCGGGTGTTTGCCCAGACGTTCCAGCGCGTTATCGACCGCCGTATGCGCCTGGCTAGCCAGCAGAACCCGCTCCCCTTTACGCGCCAGTTGCATTATGGCTTCTGCAATCACCGTTGTTTTCCCCGTGCCAGGCGGTCCCTGAATCAGGCAGAGATCCGGCGCCGTGAGGATTTTGTTGACGGCCTCTTGCTGGAAAATGTTCAGATCCTCGCGAAACCAATCGGTGATGGGTTCGAACGTGGTGGGGCTTTTGGCTTGCCGCGCATCAAAGAGATAGGATGAGAGATAAGGGGCGTAACCACCCTGATCTTGCAGGCGTTTGAGTGCCTGCTCGTGACGGCGGATCAAGGCTAAATCGCCCGCCGCCGACACCGAAAGAAAGCCTTTTTCAGGGATCCTGGCCAGTAAACTGTCGCGGGCGCTTTCATGATCTTCTGCCGTCGAAAGTTGATTCTGGTCATCCTCTGACAGGCTGACAAACACATCGACAAGACACGGTACGGGCCACGGACAACCCTGGGGGATGCTCCTGTTTGGCACAAGCGTTGGCCTGACCTCCGGTTGCCCGAGTTCAATCCCTTTTGGTGTACGTTTGGCGCTGTCTTTATCACTGATTCGAAATAGCCACTCATCTTCAGAAACTGCAGGATCAAACGCCACTACATCCTGGCGCGACAAGGCACGCAGCACGTCACGGATATATTGTTCGCTTTCACCAACGACCTGGAAAACCAATTTGTCTTCCTGCCATCCACGTTTTGTAAAATGCAATCCACGGGTTTTTTCGGAAACCAGCTTGCGTTTCCATTCCAGAAACTCGCGCCAGTCAACCAGTTTACTTCGTGTGTTGGCGGAGATTGGCGGTAGCTCGTGGGCTAACTCCCGGCTCAGCGCATTATCGGTTCTTTTGATTCGAGGCTGTAGGGCGGGGTTATCCTGATAAACCACCACGGGAAGCCTTTTTTCATAGACCTGTGCAGGCGCATCTGCAACCTCGAAAATATCCTGAATCTTGAAAAAAGGCGCACCGGTTTTCCAGAAACCTTTTGCAACCAGTGAGCAAACTGGCGGGAACGGCCAAGGTTGTCCCGGACCGAGCACAGGACGAAAGGCTAAATCTAAATTCTCTTCCGGCCGCTCATCAATGCTGAGGTTGGAGATGAGGTACTCCATCGGCATGCCGTGAGGAAACAAAAGATTGAGGGTATTTTCAATTTTATCTCCGTCACGCAGCAGCGCTTTAAAATCTGGATGTCGCCGCGCCAGGTTGTCGATTGTTCGTATGAGGTTATTGCGGTTTTTATCGTCAACCCAAATGTAAAGATTGGACATAATTTAAGGTATCCACATCCGATAGTATTCAGAATGAAAGACGCATCCATGTCATGGATGGGAAACAGGAAAATCCATTATTAGGCTACTTAGTGATGAATTCAACCATTGGTTCAGGTTGATGCCGAATTGATTTATAAGCATTCTTTCTGATGCTACGATTCAGTTAGGATCGGAACTTACTCTCTTAAAATCCTTGACACTTGCTTAAAATACAGCCAAGTGGATATTTTGTGAACAATAGAGTGTGCAATTGCTTTGTTAAAATAAAGGCAGAATATTATATATGGAATTACATGGTCATTTGCTTTATGTGGATATCACCCAGATCTGTGGCATCGGCTGTGCGTTCTGCATGTATGCGGATAAGCACGCAACTGGTAAGAGTATGGTGCTGTCAATACAGGCACGTGACAACCTGTCGGCGCTCATTAATGATCCGGCCGTAAAACGTATTTCCGTGAGTGGCGAGGGCGAACCGCTCAATAACATTAATACCTTTTACGAATTACTGGCGTTGTCCCGCGGGGGCAACAGCTTTGAGTTTATTACCAGCGGTTTTTTTCGCCATGAGAAGCTGGAGAAGATCTTTGATGAGATCAATCGCCTTGTCTCCGCCAATGGTGATACCTGTAATATTCGCCTCAGTTCCGACAGTCATCACATTGAAAAAGTAAAATGGCGAGCACATGGATTTAGCCTGGATTATGTTCAGCGCAAAAAACCGTCATCGATCAGCTTTTCATTTCGCTCAATCGATACCGATCGTGCCTTCACGCGCGAATATCTGGTGAATGAACTGGCCTCATGGGGAATTAACGCCAGCATAAAACCTGTCAGTGTACTGGAAGACAAATTATTGATAGGTTCGGACACGTTTAACATCGACTACAAAAACCTAGTACATCCGGCAAGAGATACGCCGGAAGGTTATCTGGATTTGCAGGGATATATTGCCGCGATCGAGTCCAAAGTCGATAAACCTTTTACCTTTGGCAGCCTGAACCATGCGCCCCTGCCCAATGGCATGGACGTGACAATTAAACCCAATGGCGATGTGTTTCTGTACGGTATTGAGACCGAGCGTGTTGCGAATATCCATTCTGATGTGATCGACTGGCATCATCTGGCGAGCCATGTGTGGGAAAATCCCTTGTCGCGCGCGTTATATACCCAGCCGTTAACCGAACTGCTGGCGCGGCTGGAAAACACTCCGCAGCTTCGTGCGATCATCGCGACAGCCAATAATCCTTACTGGCTGGTTAAAGAGATGGCGAAGCATTCCGGGTTGCTTGAACAATGGAAGGCCGCATGATTGATTCGCACTGCCACTCGTTCTACTCGAAACATGCTGTAGGCACCATCGACGAACTTGTTTGTGCGTCGATTGCTGCGGGTGTGACAGTACTCACCATCACCGATCATGCTCCGTTCCCGGTGGATGCGCAGAACCGTTTACTGGAAGCGGAACTGGAGCGCTATTTCGCCGATATTGATAAGGCGCAGCAGACTTATAAAGGCGAGATCACGCTGCTACGCGGTCTGGAACTCGATTATATGCCGGGAACTGAGCGTTATAACCGGCAATTACTTGCACACTATCCGATGGATTTTGTCATCGGTTCAATTCACTACGTCACTGTTGCCGATAAGGCGATGGTGAAGGTCTGGGAACTGCCCCGGTTAGCTGCAGCCTCCTTTCTGGACAAATACTTTGCTCAGCTTGAAGCATTGCTGGAAAGCCAGTTGTTTGATGCGGTTGGGCACGCTGATACGCTGCTGCGCGCAATCCCAGAGGATGTGTTTTTGCGTCGCTTTGAACCGCTGATTACGCCGCTCGTACGCAGCGGTATCGCATATGAGCTGAATGCTTCGGGTCTGCGTAAATCCAGCCTTGATCCGACGACGGGTAAAGAGGTGACTGGAAGATGGTCCTATCCCTCCCGCGCTTTGCTGGAAAAATTACTGGAGAACAATGTTCCATTAACCATCGGATCCGATGCCCATGATCCGCGCGATGCCGGAGCGGGGATCGCTGAACTGTTGGCGGCACTCAGGCCATTAGGGCTTCAATCCCTCTGCTATTATCAGCAGCGTCAACGCATTGATGTTTTGCTTAATGACCTTCAATTTCACGCTGCGCTAGCATCTCGCTAAGGATCTTCACCATGAATGGACTAAAAACTCCGCATTCACTTGCGTGGAACACGTTGCACAACGAACCGCTCGCAACCCAGTTGGCAATGTTTCGCCAGGCCAGTGCACAGATCAATGCGCAGGATGTTAAATCCGGTTTTCGCGCGTTCGCGACCGATTTGCTGGCGCGCGGTTTGATCGACATGTCCGATTACGTCGCTATTTTTGGTGGTAAGGCGCTGCATTATCTGACGCCGAATGCGACTGGATCATTTTTCGATATGCGCACCGGTGCTGACGCTACAACATTGGCGGGCATTTATAGCCGTGCGAAATATGGCGGAGTGAGCGAGATACACTATCTGGCACGGTGCGTTATCGACTATCTTGCCGCAGAACTGGATGACGCCTCCTCTTCATGGTCAGGGTTGTTTTGCAAGGCCAAAGAGGAGGGAGAGAGTGTTGTGATGATGACCACGGGCTGGCGTAATGTGCCTTCCACGGCCAATGTGCTCTACGATATCGTGGTTGAGGAAATTAATCTCACGTTGGCGCATAAAGGATTGCCCACCATTATCAACGTTAAACTGCCCAGGATTGCGCCGCCGTGTGAAAATTACGCTAGCCTTAGTCAGGCCGAGCGCGATCGGGTCAATCTTGTGCAGGATCATGTGATTCCAGCGGAGAATTTTTACCGCTGGAGCGGCGTGCATGTCATTTTCGGAGATGACGTGCTGGTGACTGGGGCAACGGCGGACAAAGTGTTGTATGAATCGCTGTGTAACGGCGCCCGGTCATTTCGTGCCATTTACCCAGTCGCACTAGATCCCCGGGTGGCATTAACTGATGCGTCGGTGGAGGATCGGCTAAACAGCGTGAGCGTAAAGCAGCATTTGGATGAAAACATCGCGCAACTGCTCTCTGCTCCGGGCTATCAGCCCATTCTGCGTGCGTTGCGTCTGTTATTTGGCGAAGACAACCGGGATAGTTTACCGGCTTTCCTGCCAAATGTGCCGGTGCTGACCTGGCTTAATCTGTATAAATCAGCGTTAAATAATGAGTTTTTGGCTCAGCCTGCATGCGCGCCATCACTGGTGATGCTCAGAACATATCTGATGCAAAATGGGCTGTTGTGTGCGAAAGGTAAGGTGCTGGTGAAATGATGTCCGACACTACCCATTACGTTAGTTACTGGGAAAACGCACCGGGTCAGACCATGCCGGCTTATGTTGCCCTGGCACTGGTTTCTATGCGCAGAGCTCTAGGCGATCGTTTTCTTCTGCTTACGCCGCGAACGGTAAGTGAGCACATCGATGCTGACATCATGAATAAAGCTTGGGCTTTTGAACCGCTGAGCTTTACGCTGGCGAACGGCATTGAAGCTATTGTGGCGAAGAGCGATTTCATTCGCATGGCGTTTGTACATCGCTGGGGCGGGGCATGGTTGGATGCGGATACGTTGCTGTTTAGAGATCCGAGTGTTGAGTTATTTCCGACAGGGCTGAGCCATAAATTGCACTGGCATAGCGAGTGTATTTTCGCGTCCCTGCCGGGAAACCCCATACTTGCGCAAGCCTTAGCTATTGGGCTTGAGAGCGAGAATCACGCTTGGGGTAATCCTGGGAGAATCAAAAATATCATTGCCCAGGCTGCCGATGCTGCCATCCCGATTGGCGGGGAGGTCATCGATCCCGGATACCGCCCTCTTTACAACTTTGCTGGTTGCGAGGTGATGCGTCGCACCGATATTGCCGTCGGGGCATTTTTGATTAACGACGTGGCCATTCTCAAACTTTACAACACCTATTTCCGGCGTACAGAAGCCCGGAGAGAAACTGTGGCTGAATTCCTGGCGGGTGGCTCGCTGCTGGCAAAACTGTTTTTGCATATTGAGGCGAATGCGGATTACTGGGTTGATGAAAGTGACAAATTGATAGCTTCTGTTGCCTGAGTACCGCTTTCGCCCAGTACGATAGCCTCAGCGGGTAAGTGGAGTCGACAGTGCGTGGCGCCATTGAGGTTAATGCGCGGCGCGATTGCTTCGTGAATGGTCGGCGTCCGGCGGTGTGGCGAGCTGTGGGCAATGTACAGCCATGCGGGGATGCGTTCAGTTAAATGGCTGAATTCAAGTTCAATGCGCAGTAGATCGAATATCTCGGTGGTGCGTCCACTGGGAGTCCAGGCCAGCGGCGCGGTACGGTGATCGGGCCGCACGACTGCGACAGGAATGCTGAATTCAAGGTTGATCGTCCCGGCATAACAGCCTGCAACTTCAGGAAATTTTTCACAGATTAAGGGCAGTTGCCGCGCCAGCGTGCCCGTCGCTACCCCTAGCCCAGGGATGATTCTGGCGTTAAGCGACATGCTGTTTTTCGCTTCTGCTGGCAGTGTTAAGAGAGTCTGCAATGCGTTCATTAATGACGTTAGCGAAAAAGCATCCATATTTTTTTTGCCCGTACGACGGAGTGTGTCTGGATGTTGCTCGCTGTAGATCACTTGTGTAAAAGGTGAACGAGGCGGCAACCATGGGTTGTGTTGATCTGCAATCAACGGGTAGATCGCCACCAGCTTCGCTTTCAGGCCAACAGCCATATGCACAATGGCAGTATCCACACTAACAACTGCCCGCGCGCGGCGAATATAGCCTGCAACCTTTTCGGGCGTTAGCCCGTCGTGCAAGACTGCCACATTATCGCGTGAAACTGCGTTTTCCAGATGCTGTGCGCTGTGCAGCGTTGAAGGGCTGCAAAGAATTCCTACGGAATGGTCGGGAAACTCGTCGGTGATAGCTTGTAGAACTGCGGTTGCACGGGAAGGGGATAGCCCCTTGTCTCTTCGGCTGGCATAAGGATTAAAAAGTATTTGGGGGGAAAGTGCCGCAGGCGGCAGCTCGGCAGGCAACGGCACAATGTACTGGGTGTCGATCGCTTTCGCGCCCAGATCCTGCAGAATATATTTGTACTGCTCCACGATATTGAGCGTGTTTGCAGCAAAACCCATTTTACGATTCACACAGCGCAGTGAATCATCAAGGGAATAGAGACTCGCCGGGCGGAGTAACCGCATAAAAACGATTTCGGCAGGTTGCAGTCGTCCAACCAGATGAACAACGACATCGACATTACTTAGTTGGTTCACCAATCTGCGTAGTTCACCAAGCCCTGGATGCGGTTTCGTAACGATGACTTCATCCACACCGAAGGTGTTGGTATGCATTTCAGCTAACTCGTTAACCGTAAGTACAGTCAATCGGGCATTGAGCTTACGTGATTCGCGAAAAAAGAAAGAAGATACGATGGAGTCGCCCAATTTTGCATCCCAGCGAAGCAGAAGAATATGCAGTTTTTCGCCGGGGGTTTTCGTGGGCAGAGGTTTGTCCGCCAGCAGGCGAAATATCAGCCTGGAAATTGCTTTGCGTAAAATCTTTAAACTTAACAATGTGCTCACCAGTCAGTCCTTTGCTCAGAGGGCCGATCCCGGCCACACGGTTTTTTCAGGGTGATGTGGCGTATTCTAATCGTGAATTAACATCACATTGCATCACTATTATCTCTCGGTCGTTTTTTCGTGTTTTACATGGAGTTCATCGCGTCACAGGAACTACTGCCGGATGTAACCTTCCCTGAATATCACAGATGAGATACGTTATAGTGGTGGAGGGCATTCAATGTCTCCTGAGCAACGTCAGCATCGCGTATTCATGGCTTGCTATGTTTTTAAAGCCTTGTCCCTCCGGACCCCACTCCTCATAGCTCATCATGATTGCTTGTTTTAGGCTCTCTGCTCGTTCTGTTTCGACGTAGAATTTTTTCTTGTCTGCTGGCGAATAATTACTAAGTCTCGAGTTGCTGCTTGGTGAGATCAGGCAGAGGTTACCGAAACGATGGACATCATCCCCCATTTTTTTTGCGCCAGAGGGATCGGTTTGAGGAAAGTAGTGCTCAACCGATGTTCGGCCCGATGAAAACTGAAAGCCATCAAAGTGTTTCTTAATCTCTGGATTATTAAGCCCTTTACCATCGAATGATTGGCCCGTAGTAAGATCACGCCACAAACGATAGTCGAGCAGATTAAACACAAAGTTCTGTACGCTGGTACCGCGGTGCAGAGCCTCTGCATCGAATTGCTCCTTTTCACCACAAATCTCAGCCAAAAACTCATGGCTGAGTTGCTCAAGCTCTCTGAGGTAAGCCGCTCCGTCAACGTTCAGTTGACCCAAAGCCAGAGTATTCAAAATGGCCAGTGAGCGATTGAGCCATCGCTTATAAACATAGGCAGGATGGGAGACATGGAACATCGACAAGATCATCGCTAG
>NZ_JAPUEW010000030.1:0-19646 GCF_027492335.1 Klebsiella sp.
ACAGCCGTCAGCGGTTTGGTAGCCCGGACAGATGCGTAGCATCGCCTCCGGGAAATGTGGTGGATAAGATGCCTCGGCGTAGCGTCTTCCCGGCGGCGCTGCGCTGACCGGCTACAGGTTCACAGTGATCTGCAGGTTTAGTAGCCCGGCTGAGGCGTTTACGCCGCAAGCCGGGAAGTTCCTGAAAGCGACTTAATGCACCACTTCATCGCCGTTATCAATCGGCGACCAGTCGACTTTTCCTTCTTCCCTAACCTGTCGCCAGGCCATAAAGGTCAGGAACAATGTTGCGACGCCATAGCCAAACGTCACCGTGGGCGAAGCGTTGAGCGCCATCTGATGGCCGTGAATAAAGCCGAAGAACGACAATACCGTGGCCGCTGCGGCATAAAGCGCCGCCCAGTTAAAGCGCCGGTCGATAATGAACGCGGCAATCGCACCCATCATTAACCCCGCCAACACCGCACCGCCCCCGGTGGTTGCCATACCGTGATACAGCACGCCGTTGTTGGCCATCGTATTGACGACGTCTGCCGGGAGATTGACGGTATTCGCGCCGGCGGCCGCCAGTGCGCCATCGACCTGGGTCTTTGCCCATTCGGCGATATTCGGGACCAGCGCCAACACGATCGCCGGAGCGTGGCGTTTCGGCGAAACCTGGAACGCCTGAGCGCCAATGACCAGACCGATAAACAGCAGAATAGGTACGATCGCGACCAGTGGGATGATGGAGAGTAGCAGCGCGGTGAGGCCCAGGAAGCAGACGATTGCCATACAAACACCGGTTGCCAGCGAATAACCAATACGCCCGCCCATCGCTTTCCAGCCCGGATGACCGATATAAACCGCAGGTGGAAACGGCGAACCCAGCAGCGCGCCGACAATCGCGCCCAGCCCGTCAGCCGCCAGTACCGCGCGCAGGTTGTAGCTATCGCCGCCTACCGCTGCGGATTCGACGTTATTGAGGATTTCGGTGAAGTTGAAAATCCCTAACGGTATCGCCGTTACCAGCAGCGGCCAGACCAGGCTCATCGGGACGTTAAAGACATCGGTAGAAAGTGTGGGTAAATAGAGTGAGAAACGGCCCGCCGCCTCTTTGACTTCCGCCGGATTCATAATGTCGCTAAAGCCAAGCCAGGTCGCGCCCCAGCCCAGCAGGCAGCCCACCAGAACCACCGCCAGCCCGCCCGGCAGACCGAACGGCAGCCGCACGTTGCCGACCCAGTTGAGCAGGATAATCGCGAAGCAAACAATGCCAATCCAGGCGGTATCAAACATCTGATACGCCGGGCGCATGGCGATAAACGCAATCGCAATCCCCGCCAGCGTCCCCAGCATTGCGGCGCGCGGCGTATATTTACGAATTGCCGGGCCAACCAGCACGCCTGCCAGCACAATAAGGCCGACAATCATCGCCCAGATAAGCCCGAGCTTCCACGCCAGCATCCAGTCTTTATGGATAAGCAGCGTTGGCAGCATGACAACGAACACCACAATGAACATGTGCGGCACGCTTGGCCCGTATGGCAGGGCGGTCACCGTGTCGCGACCCTCGCGTTTTGCCATCCGCCAGGCAAGCCAGGCGTAAAACAGATTACCCAGCGGCAGCGCGATACCTAACGCTGGTAGGATGCGGCCATAGACGGTGGTCGCCGGGATTTGCGCGACGTACAGCGCGAGGCCTGACAGGACCAGCACGTTCAGTAATACGTTGGTAAAGAGTCCGAAAAAAGCGTTGAGATCGCCCGTCACCCATAGCCGTGGACGAAATGTGAGTTTTCCTTGCTCCATAATCCTTCTCCTGAAGTTATTCAGTCATGTGGTGGCCGGTGTATGCCCGCCAACCGCCGAGGTCGGTGATCTCCGGCTGGCCTTCAACCAGCCAGGATTCCGCCAGAACGCCCAACACTTCACTACCGTCGTTCAGTAACACTTTGCCGATACAGAGTCCGGCAGGTTCTTTTTGCAGAATATTCCCCAGTCCGGCAGGAGGAACCGCCCAGATTTCCAGCGCGATGTTTGCGCCGTTATCCGGTGAACGAATCATTCCGGGATGATCGTCGTTGATGCTCCAACAGCGGTAGCAGGGGGCCGTTTTATCCTCACGAACGAATTCGGCATTAACTGCAAGCATGTTGGGGTTTAGCTTCAGGCCACGCATTAGCGTGCCGTTAACTGCAAGCAGGATTTTGCTCTCTGACATCGTTTTTATCCTTATTTATACCCGAATATAGGGCCGCCATTTGCCGTGCGCATGGCGGCGTAAAATTAACTGGTAAACCGGGTGCCGCCGTTGCCGTTAGCGGCTCGGACAATGGCCTCCGGGCTGGTGATAAGCCCGACGCCTTGCGGATTGCCTTTGATGTAAGTCAGCATGGCTTCAACTTTTGGTGCCATGCTGCCCGCGCCGAACTGGCCGGTTTGTAGCAGGGTTTCGGCTTCTGCTAACGTCAGGGTGTCGAGCCAGCGCTGTTCTGGCGTGCCGAAGCCGATGGCGACCTGCTCAACGCCGGTCGGAATCAGCAGCATGTCCGCCTGCAATTCGCAGGCCAGCAGCGCCGATGCGCGGTCTTTATCAATGACCGCCTGGGCGGCAATAAGCTTGCCAGACGTATCGCGCCAGACCGGAATACCGCCGCCGCCGCAGGCAATGACTAAGACATTTTGTTCAAGCAGGGTGCGAATAACCGGCGTTTCAATAACTTCTTTCGGTGCCGGTGATGCCACAACGCGTCGCCATCCGCGGCCCGAATCTTCTGCGATATCCCAGCCCTGAGCTGCCGCCAGCGTCTCCGCCGTTCCCTGAGTCATATAGTCGCCGATAGGCTTATCGGGATGGCTGAAGGCGGCATCGTTTGGGTCTATCAACGTTTGCGTCACCAGCGCGACAACGGGCGTGTTGCCGATGCCGCGAGCGGTCAACGCGTTGTTTAGCGCGTTTTGAAACATAAAGCCAATTGCGCCCTGGGTATCGCCGACCGCGTACTCCAGCGGCACGCCGGGGACGGCGTCTTTGGCGATTTCGCTACGGCGCAGGATAAAACCCACCTGCGGGCCATTGCCGTGGGTCAGCACTACGCGCCAGCCTGCGGCAATCAGATCAACCACGTTTTCAGCGGTGGCTTTCACCGCTTCATACTGCTGTTCCAGCGCATTTTCTCCGGGGTTGCGGATCAATGCATTACCGCCGACGGCGACGACGGCAATTTTCGTTTTATTCATGGTCAGCTCCTTCTGCCAGCGCGCGAAGCGCGGCGGTAAAGCAGGCCAGCGGCGCAGTGGTGATCCCGGCACCGATCTGCCCTACGCCCGCGCGTTTATGCGCAATCCCGGTGTTGATGACCGGGAGAATATTGCGATCAACCACGTAGCGGGCATCGATACCGCAGCCGCTACCGGCAAAGTTCAGCGCGGGCAGCGTGAACGCCGGATGGGTGGCGAGGGTGATTTCCTGCATCGTCAGGCTATGACGGACGGCATCGGCTGGCGTGCCGCCGACGAATTTAACGATGGCCGGGGAGGCTGCCATCGCAAATCCGCCGATCCCGGCTGTTTCGGTAATTGCCGAGTCGCCTAAATCGGCTGCCGCATCGTCGATACCATAGCCCGGGAAGAACAGGCCATCGACGGGGTTGGCCGGAGCCTGGAACCAGCGGTCACCGGTACCGGAGAGGCGAATGCCGAAGTTAACGCCGTTGCGCGCCATTACCGTAACCAGCGAGCTGTGCGGGACATCACAGGCGGCATCCAGCATTGATTTACAGGCAGCCATCGAAAGATTAAGGAAGAAATGGTCGTTGGCGGCGATAAACTCCAGCGCTTCCGGACCGTGTTGAATACGCGCCAGATGCGGTGCCAGGCGTTTAAAGAACAGCCCGCTCGCTGCCGCATTGCGGTTATGACACTCATCGCCCATATGCAGCGCCTGGGCAATCAACGGCTTGAGTTCGATTTCGCCGCTCAGCGCCAGCGCCTGCTTCAGCGCGGGGGCCAGCACATCACCCATCCAGGCCAGGCGGTTAAGAACATCCTCGTTATTGGCCCCGAAACGCAGAACTTTGCCGAGCCCCTCGTTGAAGTTACAAAACGCGCGATTGCCGTGAGTGCGGTTTTCTACAATCCACACCGGCATAGAAGGACTGATAATCCCTGCCATCGGCCCGGTGGCGTGGTGGTGATGACACGGTTCGAGATCGACCAGCCCCGTCGCCGCCATTTGCATCGCTTCTTCCGTGCTGCTGGCCCAGCCTTCAAAAACAATCGCGCCAGCAATCGCGCCCTGCATCGGGCCGCACATATCGCTCCAGGCGATCGGTGGTCCGGCATGAAGAATTTTGCGTATACCGTTCAGGCCGGAGATCGCCTCGCGGGCCCTGGCGACATCGACCAGTACCGGCTGGGCATCCAGATAGCGCTGTAGCGCCTGTTCGTTAGCGGCTTTTATACGCTCGTCGGCCAGCAGGGTCGCCAGCGTCCAGCCCGTCTGTTCATCACCCTGCGCTACGGGTTGCCATTGCAGATGAAGCACTTCGCCACCGGCTTCGCGCAGATTATCAGCAAAACTTTCCAGTCCGAGATTGATAACCGAAAGCGGTTGTTGAAATAAAGTCGTCATAGTCTATTTCCGTTGTTGCGCGATAAATGCGGCCAGGCGAGCGGCCTCGATATTGCTGTCAGCCACCAGGACGCCAGCGCTTTGCAGCAGCGTTATCTGCTGCGCTCTGTCCTGTGGATCGGTATCCGTACCGCAGACGTGAGCAAGCAAGACAATATGGCGCTGTTCAGCGGCTTCAATGCGCTGAATTTCTTCAATAATGGGCAGCAGGGCGCTGCACGGCGCGATGCTGGCGCCATAGCCCAGCACGATGTCGAACAGCAGGACGGCGGTGCGCGGGTCCAGCGCTTCTGAGAGCAGACGCGCGTTACGTAGCTCCGGGTCAATCATTGGATGCGGGCGTCCTTGGGTGAATTCATCATCGCCCATATCCACCAGACTGTGGCCGTGGCCATGATGTTTATCCTGCAGCGCCCGTGCACCCGTTACCGGGGCATTGGATTCACAGGATAGTCCCGCCGCCTGGAGCGCGAGCTGGGCTTCGTAGCAGAACGTCCCGCCCGCGAAAACGCCGCGAATATCGGTCTGCTCCGCGGTCATCTCGCGAATCGATTGCACCGCTTGCTGCCGTAAAGCTTCAGGTAAGGAATGGCTGGCGGCGGCCGTTTCTCCCCGCAGCGTGGCGACCGCGATATCCGCGGCATGCTGCAGGCTGTGGGCTGGGATGATGCCATACGTCAGCAGCGTCGCGTCGCTTGTCCCGAGGAAATGGGCTACAACCGGTTTGCCACACTGACGGGCGGATTCCAGCACTTTTTCCATGATGGCGGGTGACGGGGGTTTGGAGATCAGTGCAATAAGCTGCGTTTCGGGATCGTCCGCCAGCATGGCGATCCCTTGCAGCATGCTCAGACCGCCGATCTCTTCATGTAGATCGCGGCCGCCGGTACCGATGGCTTGCGAAACACCTTCGCCGAGGTGGTGAATGCGGCAGCTTACTTCCTGCAAACCGGTGCCGGAAGCGGCGACCAGGCCAATCGCACCACGGCGAACCACGTTGGCAAAACCCAACGGCATGCCGTTGATGATGGCGGTACCGCAGTCCGGCCCCATCACCAGCAGGTCACGCTCGCGGGCGTACTGTTTAATTGCCGCTTCCTGACATTCCGGGACGTTGTCGCTAAAGAGCATCACGTGCAGCCCGGCGCTCAGGGCTTTAAGCGCCTCGGCGGCGGCGTAGCTGCCGGGAACCGAAATCAGCGCCAGATTAGCCTGCGCGGACGCTCCCACACCAGCGGCGATGCTGGTGGCCGGGCGTCGGGTTGTACCTTCGGTGTTTTCCGTTGTGGCTGGAGGGCTCAGTAATTCACCCGCCAGCGTCAGCGCCTGTTTTGCCGTTTCGTCATCGGCCAGCAGGGCAATAAGCAGATCGTTAGGTCGGGCTTCAAGCGTAATGGGCATTCCCGCATCGCGCATGCGTTCGATATTGGCCGCCGTCGCCATGGCGACAGAAGCTTGCTCAACGCCCTCTAAGGCATTGAGTTTTGCGGAAACCTGCATCAGTGAAACGGAGTCTTTATACAGGTTAGGGAAGCATTGGTAATGCAGAGTCATTTCCTGTCCTCGGGCAATAAGAGGCCACCGCCACAGATGTGGCGGAATGGGGTTATTACCAGTTGTCGAAAAATTAGTTTTGCAGCGCGCCGATAATGCTGGCTGAATCGCTGACCCAGCCGACGATGGCCCCCTGGGCTTTCATCATGTCGAGCGCGGCGCGGTGGAATTCTGGAAAGTAGGAGGCGCAGCAGTCTTCCGGGATGACCAGCTCGTAACCTCTATCGTTGGCTTCTCTGGCCGTGGTTTGCACGCACACTTCCGTGGTCACGCCGCAGATGATCAGCGATTTAATGCCGCGAGTTTGCAGAATCAGCCCTAGGTCGGTGGCGTAAAAAGCGCCCTTGCCGGGTTTATCGATAATCGGTTCACCGGTGAGTGGCGCGAGTTCAGGGATGATGTCGTGCCCTTGTTCGCCGCGAATTAAGATGCGTCCCATCGGACCGGATTCGCCGATAAATGTTTTCCCGCCGCGTGTTTTTTTCGCCGGGGGACAGTCCGCCATATCCACGCGATGACCTTCGCGGGTGTGAATAATAAATAACCCTGAGGCTCGGGCTTGTTCCAGCAGTTGACGGCATGGCGCGATAGTCCGGCGCAGATGCGAGACGTCATTACCCAGCACCTCGCCAAAACCAGCGGGTTCGACAAAGTCGCGCTGCATATCGATGATGACCAGCGCAGTGCTGGCAGGATCAAACGTGAAATCAAAAGGTTGAGCTTGAATAGTACGCATAAACGATCCCTTGTTAGCTATGACTACACTCGCAGTGTATGGACAGAACGCGATGGCTGCGCAGAAAGGTTTTCTGCTTATCCCTCAAAAAATATGAGGGATAAATCCATATCGGCAAGGCAAAATGGCTGGGGTCCTGATGCCGTGGGGATTACGGCGAACAGGGGATATCAGCCGGTCGGTCAAGGGGGCGAAAATGGATGTGCAAAAGTGTGACCCTCCTCGGGAAATAAGGTTAACGTATGGCTTTGAACGCACTAAAACATTGCGCCAGGCTGACTTCTGGACAAGCGGGGCGCGTGCACTCGGTCTTCACCCACGCCTGTAATCTGCTCATGCCGAACGGTGAGCTCTGGGTTGTGCAAACCCGGGAAATGCCGCTGGCCCCCAACGGTATCATTGTCGACGTCGACGATTTGCGACATCGTTTTACCGCCGGGATGAGCGTGGCCTGTTTACCCTGCGGGGGCGATGTGTCGATGCTCGGTTCGACTCCTGTCTCCACGCAGCTTATTTCTGCCGGGAACGCTGCGAATTTACGGCGTTTCGCCAGCGCATTATCTATTTTCCTCGCAGGGCAACCCTGCAATGGTATTCGGCTGGCCTTGCAGCAAGAGCCCGCGCCGGCTGATGTCTATCAACGCTTTACCCGCTGGCTGATGAATGGTGAAGGCGATGTGGTTCCCCTGCTGCGTTTTCTGATTGGGCGCGGGGAGGGGCTAACGCCCTCAGGCGATGATTTCCTGGTGGGCGTATTGCTGGTCATGGAGAACTGGCTGCATCCCCAGCTGTCCTCGCTGCGCCAGGCCATTCCCCCATTGTTGTCAGCTACCACGGATATCAGCCGGGAAATGCTGGGACATGCGTGTCAGGGGCGCTATAGCCAGCATTTGTTAGCGCTGATGGCGACCCCTGCGGTTAATTTTCCTGCGGTTGCTGGATATGGTCATACGTCTGGTCTGGATATGCTGGCCGGGATGGCGGCGGCGGTCAGCGTTTTATCAACCCGGTCAACTGAGATCGGTTAAAAATCCTTCGATGACATCCGCCCGCTGCAACTGCGTCAGCCACCAGTGGCAGCAAGGGCGAGGCGGCTCGTTTTGCCAGGCCAGAAAAAGTGGCGTCGGCGGTTTACTGACGTCCACCGGCACGCTAACGAGTCTGCCGTCGTCAATGTAGCGCTGGCAAAAATGGCGGGGAAGGAAGCCAATGCCCAGACCGTGGAGATGCATCGTAATTTTGCTGTGGTAATCGGGAGCGAGCAGCGCTTTTTGGCCGCGCAGTTGCCAGGCAACCTGTGGCTCGAGCTGCACGGAAGTATCCTGGATACAGATTGCCGGGTAGCGGCGCAGATCTTCTGCCTGTAGCGGGCGGTGAACCGCCGCCAGTGGATGGTCGGGCGCAATAGCGAACAACCACTCAACAGCGGGCATTTCTGCACAAAGGACTTCACCGTGGCGTACCACCTGGTTAGGCGCGCCGATAGCGATATCCGCACGCTTTTCCAGCAGCGCGTCCCAGACGCCATCATGCACATCAATACTCAACTGAATTTCCGTTTGCGGGAAGTGGTGCTCACTTTGCTTCAACAGCGCGTAAAGAGGTTGCAGGCTAATAATGTTATTGAGCGAGAGGCGTAAGCTCGTTTCGGTGCCACTGGCAATACGACGAGTGGTGTGCTGCAATTCTCCCAGTTCGCTCAGGATCAACTGCCCTTTTTTGATAAAATAACGGCCCGCTTCCGTCAGGATCAGCTGTTTGCCCTGGCGCTCAAACAGTTTGGCGCCCAGCTCGTTTTCCAGTTTATGCACCGTATAGCTGAGAGCCGTGGGCACCTTATGCAGCTCTTCGGCGGCAGCGCTAAAGTTGCCACAGCGCGCGATGGTGACGATGACGTTCAATGCCTGGACGCTTATCAACATACCCTCTTCCTACCGATATACCCGTCATCCTTCAAGCTGCCTCTTTGTTGGCTGCACTCAGAAACCCCAGTCACATAGTTATCTATGCTCCTGGGGATTTCTTCCCTTGCCGCCTCGATGCATCTCGAATGATTTTGTGTATAGACTGAAAAACCCCTTCACGATCGGGAACATAAAACGAACATTTATCGAATATAGAGGATCTTAAATCACTATGTCTATCAACTAAGCTAACTCTATGAATATATTTTATTTTACGCTTTTCAAGCCTTCAGGTGGTCTAAAAGGGGGGCAGCAATGATTTCTGATGCTGTTCTTTGTTGTTCGGTCAACTCATTATATTCCTGGTTTTCAGATAACATCCTGAGCTATTTATTTTAAGTCTGAGCTTTATTTATTATTTTCATTAATTCAGTTAAGTGATTTCTAAATGGATTAAAAAATATTAAAATGTATTCTCGTTAGTATTCTACAGGCGTGTATTACGCCAGGTTTTAAAATTTAAACAGTATAAAAAACTACTCTATGTGAATGACCCGGCGGGTTACGTGGGTTTTGACGGCGCTGCCGCCCAAAAAATGGGGCTATCATTTTGAAAAGAAACTGATAGTGTAGCCGCACTACCACTATGGAATTATACCAACCTGGCTTATTCAAAATTATTAAAGCTGTACTAAAGTAACCGTGTTGTGACAGACATAGCGCTGGTTAAATGTTCAAAAAACAACAAATTAAACTATGCTTTAGCAGCGTAGAATGACAATTAAAACAGATTAAATATGATGTATTTAAAATCATGAGGTTATCTATGAACCATTATGATGATTTGCAGCGCTTCAAGGAAAAGACGCGGACACACAGTCTAAAATTCAAGGACCTCTCATCAGAAGCTGCCGCCAGTGAAAAAGGGGATTGGGTTATTCTCAATCAACTTATTCCCGTAGCGGAAGAATCCTCTATCGCTATGGGCGGATCGGTTTCATTACCCGTGCCACAGCTGGTACCTGTTGATATGTTCCGCAGGGTCGAGGCCGTACCTCCGACACCGCCGGTTGCTCCGGAGGTGATACTTGAACCCGTAGCAGTACAACCCATTACCGCGACTGAAAAAACCGTACCGGTCGCCGTGGAGTTCATTGTGCCGGAAAACGTCGTGCCGCCGATCCCTGTTCCTCAGGTTGAGATTCCCCAACCGGTACCTGCCAGCGTCCCCGCACCTGCAATCAAACCTCGTCAGGCCATCGTGCCGACGGCGGAAAGCTACGCCCATCTCTTCGCGACAAAAACCGTGGAGCCGGCGCCGGTAGCGAAAGATAAAAACCAGCCCCTGAAATCACTCTTAGAAAGGATTGCGACATGCCGCTGATCTGCGTGTGTTCCCCGAAAGGCGGCGTAGGAAAAACGACCCTCGCGGCAAACCTGGCCTGGGCGCTGGCCCGCGCGGGCAGTAAAGTTCTGGCCCTCGATTTTGATGTGCAGAACGCCCTGCGCCTGCATTTTGGCGTGCCTCTTAGCGATGAGCGCGGCTTTGTCGCGAAAGCGCTGGAGCTGCATGACTGGAGCCAGTGCGTGCTCAGCGCTGGTAGCAATATCTTCGTCCTGCCCTATGGCGACGTGAGTGAAGCGCAGCGCCAGGCTTTTGATGAGCGCCTGGCCCATGACGAGCATTTTTTGACCCGCGGCCTGGCGGCATTACTCAATTATCCGGGGTTGATTACTATTGCCGACCTGCCGCCGGGGCCTTCACCCGCGCTGACGGCACTGACGGCGCTTGCTGACCTGCATCTGGTGCCGTTGCTGGCGGATACTGCCTCGATGTCGACCCTGTCGCAGGTCGAAAAGCAGCGTTTAACCGGGGGGGCGCTTAACCATAAACACGGACACTATTTTGTGATTAACCAGAGCGATAATCGCCGTCAGGTGAGTCGCGATGTCACCGCGTTGATGGAAGAAAAACTGGGTGACCGCCTGCTGGGCGTCATTCATCGTGATGAAAGCGTGGTAGAGGCGAATGCTTCTCAGAAGTCGATTCTTGACTTTAGTTCATCCTCCGCAGCCGCCTTTGATATTGAAATCATAGCCAAAAAAATCTCTGCGCAGTTGGGTATCAATATTGGCGACGGCACGGTACACAGCCAGCCTCGCATGTCAGGGCATTAATTTAATTGCAGGGCCGCTGAATGAAAAAATCTCTTTTCTGGTTGCTGGTACTGGTGCTCTCGCCTATTGCCGTGCTGGTGGTGATCACGCCGATGGACAGCCAAAAGCAGTATATTTTTGGCTTGCTGAGCATCGGCATTCTCTTCGTCATGGGTTTTAGTAAAAACCGCAGCATTTCGGTCATTATGGTCGTGACATCGCTGCTGATGTCGACCCGTTATATGTATTTCCGCCTGACGCAGACCCTGCATTTTAACTCCACAATCGAGGCGATTCTGGGGATGGGGCTGTTCCTGGCGGAAGTCTATATCTGGGTGATGCTGCTGCTGAACTACCTGCAAACGGTGTGGCCGCTGAAGCGCGAAATCGTTCCGCTGCCGGATGACATGAGCACCTGGCCGACGGTAGATATCTATATTCCGAGCTATAACGAACCGCTTGATGTGGTTCGTGATACCGTGCTGGCCGCGCAGTGCATTGATTATCCAAAAGATAAATTAAAAATCTATTTGCTGGATGATGGTAAGCGCAATGAGTTTGCGGTATTCGCCGCCGACGTCGGGGTGGGGTATATCACCCGTAACGATAACAAACACGCCAAGGCGGGTAATCTCAACCACGCGATGACCCTGACCAACGGTGAGCTAATCTGCGTCTTTGACTGTGACCACGTGGCGACCCGCGTCTTCTTACAGGCGACGGTCGGCGGGTTCCTCAATGATCCGATGCTGGCGCTGGTGCAGACCCCGCACTACTTCTATTCGCCAGACCCGTTCGAGCGCAACCTCTCCGTGGGCCGCAACATCCCCAACGAAGGGATGCTGTTCTATGGCCCAATTCAGCAGGGTAACGATAACTGGAACGCGACCTTCTTCTGCGGCTCCTGCGCCGTGATTCGTCGTGCCGCGCTGGAGCAGATTGGCGGCTTTGCGGTAGAAACCGTCACCGAAGACGCCCATACCGCACTGAAGTTCCAGCGTCTGGGCTGGAAATCGGCGTTCCTTGATATTCCACTGGCGGCCGGTTTAGCCACTGAACGTCTGGTGGTGCACGTGATTCAGCGTACCCGCTGGGCGCGCGGGATGACGCAAATTTTCCGTCTCGATAACCCGTTACTGGGGCGCGGGCTGACGTTCCAGCAGCGTCTGTGCTACCTCAGCGCCATGCTTTACTATCAGTTTGCCCTGCCGCGCGTGGTGTTTGTCACCGCGCCGCTGGCTTACCTGCTGTTTAACCTGAATATTATCTACTCCTCGGCGAGCCTGATTGTCTCCTACGCGTTGCCGCATCTGTTCCTGGCGATTTACGTGGGATCGCGGATGAACGGCCGCTATCGCTACAGCTTCTGGGGCGAAATTTACGATATCGTGTTGGCATTCCACCTGGTGCTGCCGACGCTGGTGACGATGATTTTCCCCAAACGCGGGAAGTTTAACGTTACCGATAAAGGCGGCCTGCTGGACGTTGGCTACTTCGACTTTACCGTCGTCAGGCCGCATCTGGTCGTTGCCTGCCTGCTGGGCCTGGGCGTGGTGGTCGGCATCGTCCGCGCTGTCGGCCACGATTATTTTGGTTCAGATCCTAACGTTATTGCGCTCAACGTTGGTTGGGGAATTTACAGCCTGATCTTT
This sequence comes from Klebsiella sp., assembly GCF_027492335.1. NCBI lineage: Bacteria > Pseudomonadati > Pseudomonadota > Gammaproteobacteria > Enterobacterales > Enterobacteriaceae > Klebsiella > Klebsiella sp. The sequence goes on from NZ_JAPUEW010000030.1 coordinate 12,619, forward strand.
CTGCTGGCCGCTATTGCCGTGGCGCGCGAAACCCGCCAGGTGCGCAAAACGATTCGTATCGATGTCGATATTCCGGTGCTTATTCATTATGCCAGCGGCATTGTCTCGCGTAGCCACACCGCCGACCTGTCGATGGGCGGCTGCCGCATTAGCGCGCCGGATAAGCGTCACCAGCAGGATGAGATTGAAGAGATTGAGCTGATTCTCCAGTCAGGCGCTATCTCGATTCCCGTCCGCCAGGTGACCGCTGACGATCGCTTTATTCGTCTGCAATTCGATGAAAATATTCCGCTTTCGCGCCGTCGCGAACTGGTGCGCGTGGTGCTGGCCCGCGCCGATGCGTGGATTAATCCGCCGCGCCCGCAGGACAACCCGTTCCGCTCTTTCGTCACCATTTTGCGTTGTGTGTTTGAACTGTTCTGGCTGACGTGGAAAACACGCCGCAGCCAGCGTCGCCAGCCGCCTGCTGCGAAGCCCGCGCAGGAGGATGGTCACCTATGAAACGTTTAACGACGCTTGCGCTGCTGGTCGGAATGTTCTCCGCACCTGCGTTACACAGTGAAGAAACACCTGCGAACTCGTTGCCGCAGCTCAATTTCCCGCTGTTTAACGCGGGGGTCGACAGCGCGCCGGTTGCTGAACCCGCGCCTGCGGATGAATCGAATTCGGCGGCCACAACGGAAAGCACCGCAGAGCCGGCTTCACTGCCCGCGATGCCGCCTCCGGTAACCCCCAGCGTACCTGATACGGTGCCATTAACCCCGATTGTGGGCGGGAACCTGAACCTGGTGCAGATGGGAATGCCGGACGGCATCATCCTCAGCGGCGGACAAAGCCAGGGCGGCGCTGATTTTACGCTGCCTTCCGATCAGGTGGTGACGCATGCCCAACTGATGCTCGAGATTAAAGTCTCGCCGGAGATGGCCACCCGTAACGCCACGCTGCAATTAATGCTCAACGGTCAGCCGCTCGGCACCTTGCCGCTGGGCGCTGACGGGGAAGATATCTCACACTACCAGCTGGATATTCCGGCTGCGCTGATGGTATCGAGCAATAACCTGAGCTTTAAGATTAACGACGGCGACGCCATGCAGTGTCGGCTTGATATTCACGACACGTCGCGAGTGACAATTTTGCCCACCTCGCACTTTAGCTGGGAGAGTCAGCAGCTCAATATCAGCAATGATTTAAACCACTTCCCGCGCCCGTTCTTTGACAGCATGCAGATGACCCCGGCGGATATTGCTATCGCTTACCCGGAAAAACCGACGGCGGACGTCTTCAGCGCAGCGGCGCTGGTGTCGTCATGGCTGGGTATTCAGGCTGATTATCGCGGTATTGCATTCGACGCACTGCGCGATCGTCTGCCGGAGAAGCACGGCATTATTATTGGTCATCCCGGCGAGCAGGTTGGCGGACTGACGCTGCCGCAAACCGATAAACCGTTGTTGCAGATCGTTGAGAACCCCGGCAACCCGGCCTATAAGTTGCTGCTGATTGTTGGCCAAAATGACGCCGCGCTGCGGATGGCGGCCTGGAGGCTGACTCGCGGCGATTTTGCCCCGCAGACCCCCAGCTTGAATGTGGAGCTGCAGGCCATTCCAGTCGGCAAACCGTATGATGCGCCGCGCTGGATCCCAACCGATCGTCCGGTAAAAATCAGTGAATTGATCCGCCAGGATCAAAGCATGACCGTCAGCGGCGTGTGGCACGAGCCGCTGCGCGTGGCCTTCCGCGCCGCGCCGGACCTCTATCTGTGGGATGGCGAAACCATTCCTTTGCAGATTGGCTATCGTTTCCCGTCGGAAAACTGGATCAATGAGGATAAATCGCTGCTGAGCGTGACGCTCAACAACACCTTCCTTAACAACTTGCCGATGAACAAGCAGGGGCCGCTGGAGAAACTCTGGCGTCATCTGGGCGGCGATGCACGTCAGGAGCGTTTTACCATCCCGTTAGCACCGTATCTGATTTACGGTGATAACCAGCTTTCGCTCTATTTCAATCTGGTGCCGAAGGATAACGCGCCCTGTGCGGTGCTGATGAATAGCAATATTAAGAGCCGAATCACCGATGATTCGTGGATTGATTTGAGCAGTACACGACACTTCTCGCTGCTGCCCAATCTTTCCTATTTTGTCGGTGCCTCATTCCCGTTCTCACGGTTGGCAGACTACTCGCAAACCACTCTGCTGCTCCCGGAGAGGCCTTCGGAAACCCAGGTGGCGACAATGCTGAACCTGGCCGCGCGTTCGGGTAATTCGACCGGGAAAGCGCTGGTCAATAACCGCGTGGTGCTTGGCCTTCCTGAAGGCGGTGCGAATTCGCCGTTGCTGCGCGATCGCGACGTACTGGCGGTGAGCTCGCTGGACCAGAAAGCGTTTAACCAGCGTCTGCTGGCCGATTCCCCCTATAACCCGGTTGATAATCTGCTGAGCGTGCGCGAACCGGCATTGTGGCCAAAAATCCAGCGCAAGCTGAGCGGCGATTGGGCTTCAGACGGTGTGGATGCTGACCGCTATTTTTCTTCCAGTAGCGCCTGGCGCGGGTTCATCAGCTACCGCTCGCCGTGGAACCCGAAGCGGGTGGTGGTGGTGGCGATGGCCAGTAACGACGATCAGCTATCGAAGCTGGAAGACGACCTTAATTCGCCGCGTATTAACGCCGGTATTCGCGGCGATACGGCGGTGATCACCAGCGATAACGGTGTGCGCAGCTTCCAGGTCAGCACGCCGTTCCCCAGCGGTCAGATGCCGTGGTACATGATGGCGGTGTGGTATGCCAACCAACACTCCGGACTGCTGGCGGTGCTGGGGCTGATTGTTACGTCGATTCTGGGACTGGCGCTGACCGCGATGTTTAAACGTCATGCCCGTAAGCGCCTGGGTTCGGGGGATAGCCAATGAAAAGAGTTAGCAGAATGAATAATAAGGCGGCCCGTCAATTTTCCACGCTGTGCCTGTCCGGCGCGCTGACGCTCGGCGCGTTTGGCGAAGCGCAGGCGGCGGGTAACGATGCAGCGCTACAGGCGCTGTTCGCACAGGCCAACTACTGGCACGAAAAATCCCACGACGAGCTGGCGATGGAATCGCTGCAAAAAGTCCTGTCGGTAGATGCTAATAACGCGCAAGCGCTGTACCTGATGGCGCTGTGGGCGCAGCAGGGGGGTAACCTTCAGGCGGCGGCCCAGTGGCGCGCGCGGCTGGAGAAAGCGGCACCCAATAGCCCTGGGATACAGGATTTGGATAGTGCTAAAAAAATGGCGCAGGTGCCGCAGGGGCAACTGAACCTGGCAAGGCAGCAGGCGCGGAGCGGTAATGTTCCCGCCGCGCTGGCGACCTGGCGAAGCATGTTTAATGGCAACGTCCCGCCTTCCGGTTTGGCAGCGGAATACTATATGACGATGGCCAGCGATAAGTCGCTCTATCCACAGGCGCTGAGCGAGCTGCGTCAGTACGTTGCACAGCATCCGCAGGAAAACGGACCGCGCGTGGCGTTAGGTAAGGCGCTGACCTGGCGTGAAGATACCCGCCGGGAAGGGATCGCCATGCTGGAGCCGATGGCCAGCGGCAGCAAAGAAGCCGATTCAGGGCTGCGCCAGGCGCTGCTGTGGATGGGGCCGCAGGCGGGGGATGAACAGTTTTACGACACCTGGATGCAGCGCCACCCGCAGGATACTGAAGTACAAAACTATTTTCGCGAACGGCGCAGTGGTCAGGCGCGTGGGCAGGGTTACTCTGACCTCAACAGCGGCAATACCGCGGCGGCGAAGCAGCAGTTTGAACAGGTCCTGCAAACCAACCCGCAGGATGCGGACGCGCTTGCCGGGATGGGCTATATCGCCCAGCGCAGTGGTGATTTTCAGGCGGCCTCTCAGTATCTGAGTCGGGCCGCGGACCTTGGCGGTGATGCATCGCAGACCCGGCGCCAGCAGGCGGCAGATGCGCTATTTTATGGCCAGCTCGCCCAGGCACAGCAGGCCTATAAGCAGGGCAATATCAGCCAGGCGCTGGCGCTCTCCGCGCCGCTGGCGCAGCAGAGCGGGACGCAGGGCACGGCGGCCAAGCTGTTCCGCGCTGATGTCCTGCGCCACAACAAAGATTTACCGCAGGCCGAGCAAACGCTGCGCGCACTGGTCAACGACCAGCCGCAAAACGGCCCGGCGCGGGAGAATCTCTACTACGTTCTGCGCGAACAAAACAAGACCGCAGAAGCCCAGGCGATGCTGCGAACGCTGCCGGAAAGCCTGCAGCAGAAATTGCAGCCGCGAGTGGTCACCGGAATGCCGGGGGATTCGCTGCGTCGACAGGCGCAGGAACAGGCTAGCGGCGGCAACGTGGCGGGCGCAATCGCCACGCTGCGTCAGGGTGTTTCTCGCTATCCAGATGACGCGTGGATGCGTCTCGATCTGGCCCGGTTGCTGCAAAAATCTGGCAACGACGGCGAGGCAAACTCGATTATGGCCGCCGCTTATCGCCCCGGTGCCAGCAGTAATTCGCTGTACGCTGCCGCGCTTTTTGCCAGCGAGAACGGCGGCTGGCAGCAGGCGCAAACTCTGCTGGCAAGAATTCCTCCCGCCAGCCAGACCAGCCAGATGCGCGACCTGCATCAGCGGGTGAACTACAACCTGCAGCTGGCAACGGCGCAAAGCTATCTGGCGCAGGGTAACACCGTTGCGGCCTCCAATACGCTCAGGGCGATGGCCGCAACGCCGCCAAAAGCCCCGGCGGATGTCGGCAAACTGGCGCGCCTGCTGGCTCAAAGCGGCGATGTCACCACTGCGGTATCGCTGGTGCGCAACAATATTAACGGCGGAATCTCAGGCAATGCCGGGGATTACGCCGACCAGGTGACGGTGCTTAATCAGGCTGGCCTGACGAACGAAGCGCAGAGGCTGCTAACTAACCCGCAGCTGCAGGCGAGCAGTACGCCGACGCAGCTGGCCAGTATTCGCAACGGTTACGTGATTAACGAAGCGGACCACCTGCGCGAACAGGGCAATTACGCGGCGGCGTACGACAAGCTGATGGGTGCGATGCAAAGCGACCCGCAAAATACCGACCTGATGTTCGCCATGGCGCGTCTCTATCAGAGTGGCAAAATGAACAAAGAGGCCGGGGTGGTCTATGACTATCTGATGACCCGTGATACGCCAACCCAGGATGCGCGCAGCGGAGCGATTGATGTCGCGCTGTCGGCGGGCGATAACGATCGGGCGGAACAGCTGGCGGGCGGGCTGCGTCCGGATAACTCTCCGGACCGTTTGCTGCTGTTGGCGCGTGTTGCCGAGTCGCAAGGCCACCACCAACAGGCGATGACGTACCTGCGCAGCGCACGCGGCAGGCTGTTGGGATTACAAAGCAGTAATAGCGCGCAGACGCCAACCGTGGGCGGCGCGCTGGCGGCGGATAACCCGTTTATCGGTGTTTCTCGCACCCCCACGACAACGCGCAGCGCTTCCACCTACGGGCAATATATGCCATGGCAGGTTTCCCAGATCTCGACGGGGGAAGGCAGCACGCTGCCGGGGATCCAGCGTCCTGACCTGCCGGTTGAAACCGCGCAGACCCGCATGCTGCGCCAGGTGGATACCATGATGGAGACGCTGCAGGAAAAAACAGGCACCTGGCTGCAGGGCGGCATGGAAGTTCGCGGCCGCGATGGCGAATCCGGCACCAGCAAGCTGACTGAAATGAAAACGCCGCTGACCTGGTCTTCCTCACCGTTTGGTGATTCGCGTTTCGACTTTACCGTCACGCCGATTACGTTGAATGCCGGAACGGCAACCGGTGACGCCTGGCGGCGCTATGGCGCGAACCCGCTGTCGAATGCGGTCTCCAATATGATTTCTACCGCTACCAGCGAACAGGCGGCGATTGCGGCGATGACCGATACCGAGCGCACGACCTACTTTGCCAGCAATCCAGGGGCAGAGGCGTTGAGCGATCTCGGTACGTTGAATGCCTCGGATTACAATGCGACGACCAGTAGCGGCATGGAGAATCTGGCGAAGCTGGGGACCTATGACTCCGGGCAGGTTGCCAGCTATCTGGCCTCCTCAAACCTGAAGCCGAATGTCGATCAGGCTAGCGGCTCGACGGATTCGCAGAAGGCGAACGGCGTGGAACTGGCGCTGGCGCTGAGCGGTGACGAATACCGTGTCGATATCGGCAGTACCCCGCTGGGTCAGGATCTTAATACTGTCGTGGGCGGGGTGAAGTGGTCGCCGAAGTTGACCAATTATCTGTCGCTAATTTTCACCGGCGAGCGTCGTTCACTGACCGATAGCCTGCTCTCTTACGTCGGCCTGAAGGATTCCTACTCTGGCAAAACCTGGGGTCAGGTGACGAAAAACGGCGGCACCCTGCAGTTGAGCTATGACGATGGCGATGCGGGTTTTTACGTCGGCGGCGGGGGCTATAGCTACCTTGGTCAAAACGTCGCCAGCAACACCAGCATTAACGCCAACGCCGGGGTTTACCTGCGGCCTTATCACGATGAATATCGTCAGTTGCAAACCGGGTTGAGTATGAGCTACATGGATTACTCGAAAAACCTGAGCTACTTCACCTATGGGCAAGGGGGCTACTTCAGCCCGCAGAATTACGTTAGCGTGTCGCTGCCGGTCAGCCTGACGGAAAAATATGATAACTGGACGATGAAACTTGGCGGCTCGGTGGGCTACCAATCTTACAGCCAGGATAAGAGCGCTTATTTCCCGACTAACTCCGAATGGCAGCAAACGCTTGAGACCGCGGTGACCAATGGTTTTGCCAAAGAAGCCTACTATTCAGCGACGTCGAAGAGCGGGATCGGCTACACCCTACGCGCCGGAGCGGATTACAAAGTCAACAAACAGATGACGCTTGGCGGTCAGGTTGGCTATGACACCTTCGGCGATTATAACGAAAGCACCGCCGGCCTCTATATCCGCTACATGCTGGGAGATAACTGATCATGACGGACAATAATAATGCGCTGGTGACGACCTGGTTTCAGCAGCAGCAAACGCCTGCCGGATGGTTCGA
>NZ_JAPUEW010000031.1:0-19543 GCF_027492335.1 Klebsiella sp.
CTTCCGAGTCAGAAAGCACAACCTAAGGATAGTCAATTCCAAATAACATATAAGCGAAACGTCTTGGTATTCAAATGGGGGTGCCGTGGTTCCGGCTGAAGGACGCGCAGTTCCCTGAGAAGCTGCACGTGTTCTCCAGTAACTATGAGCTGTACGCCTCGATGTCCGCCAGGGTGATGACTCATCTGGAAGAGCTGGCGCCACGCGTGGAACAGTATTCAATCGATGAAATGTTTCTGGATATCCGGGGCATCAACAGCTGCATTGACTTTGAAGACTTCGGCCAGCAGCTGCGTGTCCATGTTGGCAACGGTACGGGACTCACCATCGGTGTCGGTATGGGCCCTACCAAAACGCAGGCGAAGTCAGCCCAGTGGGCTTCAAAAGAATGGCCGCAATTTGGTGGCGTGCTGGCCCTGACCCCGGGCAATCCCCGCCGGACGGAGAAACTGCTCTCACTGCAGCCGGTGGAAGAAATCTGGGGCGTGGGCCGGAGAATTTCGAAGACGCTGGGGACAATGGGTATCACCAACGCGCTGCAGCTGGCGCGCGCGAATCCGACCTTCATCCGGAAAAACTTCAATGTGGTACTGGAGAGAACGGTTCGTGAACTGAACGGAGAGCCGTGCATCTCGCTGGAAGAAGCGCCCCCGCCCAAACAGCAGATTGTCTGCAGTCGTTCTTTCGGAGAACGCGTCACAACGTATGAAGCCATGCGTCAGGCCGTCTGCCAGCATGCAGAACGCGCAGCAGAGAAGCTGCGCGGAGAGCACCAGTACTGCCGGCATATCTCGGCTTTCATTAAAACGTCGCCGTTCGCCATCAACGAGCCTTATTACGGCAATCTGGCAACAGAGAAACTGATGACACCCACTGGACACGCTTTACTGCCCGAACAAGACGTCAGCGGCATCACCCGGCATTGACTTCATTTAAGCAGTGAAATTCTATCACTGCTTAAATCTCAATTATTCATTTTCTTTAAGCCAGTCATCTACAAGCTTGCTAATCACATCCGTTATTGAAGTTCCATTTCTCGCGCAAGCAGCTTTAAATCTGGTATGTTTCACCTCATCAAAATTGACGTTAACACGCTTGCTCTTACCTGATGAAGCTGGAGTAGCGACCACTCTTTCAAGATCTCTATTCTCACCAAAGGTCATTTTTTTACTACCACTATGGGCCTTTTCAAGAGCCATAGACTCCCCCTTTTCATTTACTCATTTGAGTTTATAAGTAAAAGTGTAATTACTCAAAAACTTTAACTATTTCTTTTGTAAGGATTTCCACTTCACCTTTAGCGGCCCCATCATTAGATTCAAATACACTGTCACCATCCAGAATTGACTTAACATAAATTTGGCGTTGAGTAATTGCCGTTCGGAATGGTTTGACACCAGTGTCTTTAATGCTTTCTTTTAAAACATTTAGCATGGTTGCCTGCTCGATTTTTCGAGTTATGAGAAAACGAGCTTCTACTTTCCGGCTATATGCCTGAGCTTCAAGGACTGTGACAACGCTTCCCGCTGCGGAAAAATCAAGTGGGCTTGGAGTAACCGGAATGATAACTAAATCGCTGACCATTACTGCAGCAGAAGTAATTACAGAAAGCGAACCGGCGCCATCAACTATGGCAAAGTCGTATCCAGCAAGATCTTTCCTGATGCCATAAACATCTTTCTCAGACGCAGCCGTGAACACATCGAATGCGGCTTTGCCTGATTTACTCCAGTTAGTCAGACTCATCTGTGGATCTGTATCCACAACGGCGATGTTGTATCCTGCACGAGCCATTGCTGTACTAACGTTAATAACTGCGGTGGTTTTACCTGAGCCACCCTTCGGATTAAGGAAAGAAACAACCTTCATACTCATAACCCCACTTGTGTTTTTACTCAATTACTCCTATGAGTTTTTGAGTCTACCATTATATTAATATGAGCAAAAGCAAAAACACACATAAACTCAAAAGCTCAAAAGCTCAAAAGTTCAAAAGCTCAAAAGCTCAAAAGCTCAAAAGCTCAAATGAGTATAAAACTAAATGTTGAGGTTTGAGATCTCATAGCCTACCGCTTCGAACGATAACATTAGGTTATGGGTTCTTCCTCCGCTTACGGTTTAATGCGACCAGACGATGACTGTTTCAAGAGCTCGTTCAGATGAATGACTAAGAACAGAAATAACTGTTAGTAGTAAAAATGATCTTTTTTTAATCGTATAAATTTACATTTAGCGCAAGCGCCCTTCACTTGTACTCTGACATTTTTACTTTGTTCTGAATCAATAAAATCGCGATTATTAGGAATGCGTTACAGTAATAAATTAACCCATAATTGGGGTCAAGGCAGCGGATGATAAGACTTCAGGCGGGTTTAGATGTAAAAAAGCCCGACTGGTGATCGGGCTTTTTTACATCCAAAACTAAGCTGGTACTCAGATCTGGAATGGAACTATCTTTAACTGACGGTTGAATGATACCCCCCACTCTTTACTCTGATCAATCTGATTTACAAGAGCCAGCTAACACATTGATTAGACTCTGGCTGACTAACAGGTGGTGCTGAGTCAGTACCATTACCTGAGTGGAACTATCTTTAACTGACATTAAAGATTAAAAACCGAATGACAGAGTGGAAGGGTTCATTCGGTGTTCTACTCTCCAGAAAAGGAGAGAAAATGGAGACTCTTACAAAAGTCATCCAGGCTCTGAAAGCGCTCATTGTGCTTTTAGAGTTAATTCGCTGGTTCTTCTAACAACCAGCTCACCCAAGAGCCAGGATTCCCTGGCTTTTTTATTAACCAATCCTAGATCGCTCGCCAATATGTAACATTAGGGTATACGTCAACGATACCGGGAGCTTCCTCCGCCTCCGGACTGATGTGACCAGATATGTGAGGCCATAAACGGCAAGACCACTTAAATATCTTCAGAGACGTCTGTAACTGTAGAGTGAATGGTATGCCAGGGAAGAGGAGAGGGGGACAGAACCACCCCGGCACTGCCCCCCCCGGAAGAAACAGAAAGTCCCCTCCACGCGAATGTTAGCATTTTTTGCCTGTGATATTATGACAACGTTATTTTCAGAGCATGGACCGATGAAAAAGAAAACCACCACGCCCACACCCCACGATGCGACATTCAGGCAGTTCCTGACGCAGCCGGAAATAGCCCGGGATTTTATGGAGCTGCACCTCCCGGCAGAACTGCGTGCCATCTGTGACCTCACGACGCTGAAGCTGGAATCCGGCTCGTTTGTTGAGGATGACCTCCGCCAGTATTTCAGCGACGTTCTCTATAGCCTGAAAACCGCCGGCGGCGACGGCTACGTTCACGTGCTTATTGAGCACCAGTCGTCGCCGGACAGGCACATGGCGTTTCGCCTGATACGTTACGCGGTAGCCGCCATGCAGCGCCATCTGGAAGCGGGCCATAAGAAGTTGCCCCTGGTGATACCGGTCCTTTTCTATACAGGTAAACGCAGCCCCTATCCGTACTCCACCCGCTGGCTGGATGAGTTTGACGACCCCGTGCTGGCAGGCAACCTCTACAGCAACGCTTTCCCGCTGGTTGATGTGACCGTTATTCCGGATGATGACATCGCCGGCCACCGCAGTATGGCCGCCCTGACTTTACTGCAGAAACATATTCATCAGCGCGACCTCGCTGAACTGGTTGACCGTCTGGCGCCCATTTTGCTGGCCGGATACCTGTCTTCATCCCAGGTCATATCACTGGTACACTATATCGTGCAGGCAGGCGAAACAGCCGACGCCGAAGCCTTTGTACGCGAACTGGCACTGCGTGTGCCGCAACACGGGGACGCACTTATGACCATCGCACAGCAGCTTGAGCAGAAAGGTATTGAGAAGGGTATCCAGCAGGGAATCGAGCAGGGGCTCGAGCAGGGCATCCAACTAGGTGAACAACGTGGTATTGAAAAAGGCCGCAATGAAGGAAAACTGGAAGGCAAACTGGAAGGCAAGCTGGAAGTTGCCCGTACCATGCTCAGGAGCGGCATTGACCGCAGTACCGTGATGAAAATGACCGGTCTGACTGAAGACGACCTGGCGCAGATCCGCCACTGATTCATCCCTCCTGATAACGCATTTACTGCCCGGATGAGGCAAAGTACCTACCCGGCATTTCATTCTGAACCCCTTGTCTGTTCAGAACTCGCTTCTGGACAGACAAGGGGTTGGACAAGCCTGCTGCGCGTCAGCCTGTAGCCGTTAAATTCGTTCTTTCAGCATCGCCACCGCCTCGGTCCCCGGCATCTGGAACTGAACCCGGTGACGTGCCGCCACATCGAGCGCAAACACCTTCGTGTAGACCTCCGTTGAGCTCACTGACTTGTGGCCCATCAGGCTCTGCAGGACCTTCAGCGGAATGCCGGCATACAGCATGTGCATCGCATAACTGTGCCGGAACGTGTGCGGTGTGACCGGCACAGAGAATGACACCCCGTCAGCGGCCGCATTCTCCACTGCTTCATTCAGCCAGGTCCGTACCGTCCGGTCAGTGACCTCCCAGATACGCGCCTTTTCGGTTCTGCCGGTACGCTTATTACGTCGCTCGAGCGGAATTTTCAGGGTGGCCACCATCATCTGCAGCTGGCTGACGTACTGGTGATCGGAGAGAGGCACCAGACGGTGGGCCTGACTGCCTGCAGGGGCACGACCGGCTGTTCTGGCCGCTTTCTCGGTGCGCTGCTTGAGTGTGGCCAGCTGCACGAACGGATACGGTGGCGTCAGCGAAAAATCCCCTCTTGTCAGCGCCAGCGCCTCGTTAATGCGTGCGCCTGTGTTCCAGAGCGTCGCCAGAAGCATCTTGCGATGAAGATCCGGGACGTAGTGGAGTAGTGCGCTAACTTCCGGCGCCAGCATGTATTTGGGGAGTTCGTCATGAACAAGAGCCATCTGCCGGAGCGCCAGAGCAGCAGGGTAGTCAATAGACACCGGTAGCTGTACTGGCAAATTATGGGATGTATGAGAAATAAGACTCGTCATGACCATTACCTCCTGCCTTTACTATCATAATTCTCCAAACAATTGGGCATTCTTCTTGGCATTCTTCACTTCCAGTACATTTCTGTGCCAATATTTTTTACGCTGACTTCTAAGTCTGCCAAACGCTGCCTGCTTACCTCTCAGATGGACAGAATCCGGCAATCCAACTTCTCTGCGTAGTTTGGCGGCCAGAATAAAAGCGAATATGCCCATTTTCAAACAGTCAATGGAGAGTGGCACGGATACCATTGGATAGTCATTAAATCTCCTCTGTTCTAAGCGTAACAACAGATCCGCTTGATGTGTTTCAAGTACGCGGAGCCGGAATATTACAATTTCCGGATCTCAGGTGGAATACAGCAGGATCTGTGCTGATAATGCAACATTAAGTATAGATTTTTAATATAATTGCATTATTGCTTAATTTGCATCAATAACTTAAACGATTTACATAATTATCAATAAAAGAGTGAGGTTCTTATTTCCCGTGTAAATTATATGCCCTTGTAGAGAGCGAGGCGGTTTTGAACTTGCGGTAATAAGAATAAAATGTACCGACTCTTCCGGGGTACTGAGGTGTTCAGGTTTACGGCAGAGCCCTGCGCGTTTTGTATGAAAAAATTAAAGGACTGAACATGGCGACCACAGTAATAGCTGCCTTTAACGAATTTATGAAAGATACCGTGAATCTCGAAAAGGCAGACACCGATGACGCGCGTGCAAGTCGCGACTGGCTAATCGGTAAGATTAATGATTTTGAAAACGACGAGGTTTTTCCGGTGAGTTATCCCGGGATCCACATTGCTTTCGGTTCATTCGCAAGAAGAACCAAAATTCGTCCGCTTGATGATATCGATCTGATGTTTGGCTTAACCGGGCAAGGTGCCACCTATACCATCCTGAGTGACCGGGTAACTGTAACCTCCTCCGGAGAGGGTTCACGTCTGCACCGTTACCGCCATTCCGGGGCAGACACCGTCTGCTCCGTCAGAATTCTGAATGCCTTTAAAAGCCGTCTGCAGGATGTTGCCCAGTATGCCCAGGCTGATATCAGGCGTAACCAGGAAGCCGTCACGCTTAAGCTGGTCAGCAAGGACTGGAATTTTGACATCGTACCCTGCTTTATTACGAGCGAAGATGCCTTTGGACGGACTTACTATCTGATCCCCGACGGCAACGGCCACTGGAAGTTTACCGACCCCCGCAAAGACAGGGACAGAGTCACAACTATCAATGTGCAGAATGACGGCAATGTGCTCAATGTCATCAGAGCAGTTAAATACTGGCAGCGGCGACCGACGATGCCTTCCATGAGTTCCTACCTGCTGGAGACGCTGATTCTGGACTATTACGCCGTCAGGACATCCTGCTTATCGTTTGTCGATATGGAGCTGGAATCGCTTTTCCGCCATCTTGGTCTTTTCGTACAGTACTCCGTCAACGATCCCAAAGGCATACAGGGGGATATCAACTCTCTTTCAGCCGAGGCTCGTAAGGCGATATCGGACAGATGTTATCTCGATGCGCAGAAGGCATCGGAGGCGAGACGGTTTGAAGATAATAAAGAGTATGAAAAATCCATCAATAAATGGCGCGACGTGTTCGGGCCGTCCTTTCCTGTTTACGGGTGAACCATGAATGCCATTTACACGAACCAGTCGACCAGAGAAAACCTGGATTTACTGTATGCGCAGGCCCGTGTCTACGACAGGGTAAAAAACTGGAACAGGCTGAATTTTCTCTTCAGCATCATCGTGCCGCTCCTGCTTTCGCTCGTTACCGTATACAACCGGAGCCGGGGATTTGTCGATTCAGAGCTGTTGTCTTCACTGTTGGGGTTGTATGGACTTCTGGTACTTACCTTTAACATTGCCATCAGTGGACACATCTCAGCACTGCGCAGGAAGGCTGCCTCAATCCAGGAAATGTACGACTGCCGGGTACTTGGCATCCGTCGCAATGAACTGAAGGTGGAGGAGATCCCACGGGATGACATCATACGGGCAGCGGCATATTTCAGAGACAGTCCGGAAAAAGCACGAAAGCGATTTGGTGAAGAGGGATGGTACGTCAATAAGGTGTATGACGCGCCGCAGGCCGTAATGGCGCTCCTGTGCCACGGAAAAAACCTCGGCTGGGACAAATCGCTAAGGGAGGTGCTGCACGTGTTTTATCTTTCAGCATTCATTGTCTCGCCTGTCGCGATGCTTGTTTACGGCATCGCCATGAAATCTGGGCTGAATGAGATCCTTTTCTATGTAGTGTTCACATTGCCGGTCATCCGCTATTTCTTGCTTCAGTTTCTGGATAATCGCAGCAGTATGAAAAGAAGCGAGAAGCTGAAAAAATACGTTGAGAAGGAATTATCCGGCATCAGGGTTTCCGGAAGGGCAGAAGAAGAGCAACTGGGTTATACGCTCCGGAATATCCAGGATGAGATGTTCGCTTACCGGGCTTCATGTCCGCCCGTTCCCAACGGTATTCAGCTGATAATGAAACCCAAAAATGAGCAAATTTATGTTGATTACTTTGAAACGAATCTGAAGGAGCTGCACCTTCAGGAGTAATCCCTCCTTAGCTCCGGTATAGGATTTACGTATGCCGGAGCACATCACGATAAACCATTCAGGTTGCCTGACTTTCAGCGTAAACACATAGTCACCTTCTCCTCAGATAGTTAGCATCCGGCTTTGCCTTTTTTCGGATCTCAGAGGAAGAAGATAAGAATTATTGCATTTAAAGCCATAATCTTCACTGCCAGTGGCATTCATGAAGGCATAGTGAAATAAAATGGCAACATAACGAAATCCTCATTATTATAAGGGAAATATTCTCATTATAAAGGATCGTCTGTGAAAGGTTCAGAATGGAATAAATGGGATTTACATATTCACAGTCCGATGACGTGGCAGGCCAATGGTTACTCCGACCAGTGTGATATAGAGCGCTATGTACATCTACTCGGAGAAAAGCAACTTTCTCTTGTCGCCGTGACCAACTATTTTTATTTCCGGCAGAATGAGCTGGAAACGATCAGGGAAGAGATTGCCCGTCAGGGTCTCAATATAACCGTGCTGGGAAATGTGGAATTCCGCCTTGATCAACAGAACAAGGCCGGGGATTTTATTAATGTCCATATCCTTTTTTCAGATAAGGTGAGCACCGAACGTATTAACGAAGCCCTAGCCCGTTTTCCGCTCCGGTTAACAGACGGCGACAGAAAGGCCATTTACTGCTGTGAAAAGAGCGTCATGGAAAGCGGCCATGGTGTGGATACCATTGTGGTGGCGTTCAGTGCACTGCTTGAGCATCTCAGTTCCGCATTCCGCCCGTTCAGGGATTACCTAGTGGCCGTCTGTCCGAACGGGTATGGCGGTTATCGACCCGACGCAAATGGGCGCTCTGCGGCAATCGCAACCGAGATCGACCGTCAGGGACATATTATTTTCGGCGGAAAGGGCGATCGTGAATTTTTTATGAAAACGAATCGTTATGACGATGCTGGCGTCAAACCCGTCTTCCTCTGCTCCGATGCACACCGGGTGGAGGATATCGGCAGCCGTTACACTTGGGTAAAGGCGCTTCCGACCTTCGAGGGGCTTCGCCAAGCGTTACTGGAGCCTGAAGGCCGACTGAGGCTCGGGGATGAGTGGCTGACTGAGCTCACGCCAAAAGCGCATTTCAGTCAGATCGATATTGAAGGGACGATTTTTGATGGCCAGGAAATCAGCTTCAGGAAGCTGTCCATCCCCCTTAGTCAGGATATGGTGGCGATTATTGGCGGCCGGGGCACAGGTAAAAGCCTGCTGCTTGATGCGCTCCGTTCCCGCTTTGCCGGTACCGCGGCACGGGGAAGCGAGCAACGTGAAGTGAATGTTCAGTATCTAAGTATTGAATTGGATAAAGCCAATGGTGAGAAGATACGATTTGATGCCCGTTCAGAAGGGTATGAGTATCTGCATGTGTCTCAGGGGGAAATCAAAAAACTCTGCCAGGAGCCGGGGCTCATCAGTGATGAGATCAAGAAAATGCTGAGGCTGACACCGGTTCATGAGGCGGGTGATACGGCCACACAACTGGCAGAAAACCTCAGCGCCTGGCGTGCCTGGCGTGAATTCAGTTTGTACAGGAATGAGCATTCAGAGCCGGTGAATACGCGTGAGTTTCAGCAGCAGATCATCAGAGGCGCTCAGGAAAAAATTGAGGTTCTCACAAGTGACCGCAATAAGGCATTGATTGAGACGTTTCGTGAAAACAGCCGGCGTCAGACATTGCTGGTTCAGATGCGGGATAAATTAACGGGTGTGCGTGCGGACATTGCGACGGCCGAACATAACCTGAATGCCAGCATAGCGGCTATTAATGCTGACTCTACCGCTCAAGAAGCGATCCCGCTCGTAGATCTGTCAGCACAGACAGAGGCTGTTGCGCGCAGGCTTCTATCCGTGCAGGAGCAGACGGCACAGTTCGGGCGTGATAACGACGAGATTATTGGCGCTTTCCGTGAGCAGGGACTGGGACAGGACATCACAGGGTTGCTGGAAAAAGTACATGAATATCAGCGTCAAACGGAGCTTGCGGAAACGCATTTGCGTGAAATAGCGCGTCGAGAGACACAGTACCAGACCGGACTGGAACAACGCGCCAAGGTTGCGGCTGAATTCATGGATGGATTGCTGTCCAGACAGGGTGTGATCGATACGGCTTTCGCGTCGCTAACCAAAAAACCACATCTGACGCAGGACCAGCAGGCCCTGATAAAAGACATTCTTACGGATATCCGCATTTATGGACAGCCACACTTTGATATAAAGGCCTTTTATGATGGAATGCTCAGTTGTCTGAACCGAGGACGATTCAGGGCTAGCGGGGAGCTGACCTCTGTTGACAGGCTTCGGGAGGTGTTCAGGGTCAGCGGTATTGATGAGTTTCGGGCACTGCAGGCAAATGAACCCATGCTGGTTCTGCCGGAATTTTCGGACAAAAAACTGACCGTCGAAGAGTTCTTCTGGCGTGATGAATATTTTAACAGTCAGGGACCGGATTCACTACTCAGTTATCTGTTCAGTCCGGAGCAGATCCAGCGCTATCTGAACGTCAGGGCGGAATTTGAATACAAAGGCAAAACGGTCGAAAAACTGTCAGCCGGTCAACGGGGGACCTTCTATGTCTGCCTTAAACTGGCGACGGACGCCTTCGGATCGCCATTTGTATTCGATCAGCCAGAAGATGACCTAGACAATGACTTCATCATGCACAGTCTGGTACCTCTCTTCAGAAAAATAAAACAGTACAGGCAGGTCATTATCGTGACGCATAACGCCAACCTGGTGGTGAACTGTGATGCTGAGCAGGTCATCATCGCCACTAATAATGATGAAGTCATCAGTTACCGTAGCGGGGCGCTTGAATACGGAGATCATGATGCGCCAAACAGCATGCGCAAGGCAATATGCGATGTGCTTGAGGGAGGCCGTCAGGCGTTCGAAGCCCGTGAGCAAAAATACGGCATGTTGTGGCTTAAAGCCATCTAAGGGGTCTGAGGGCCAATGGAACGGAAACGTACGTTAAGGATTTAATTCATTGTTTAAATTAAAATTTAATGTCATCGGATCGCCGTTTAAAATATCATCCGATAGCGTGAAGCAGCTGTTCGGTGGTTCACTGACGCTGCGGGACTAGGATGGACAGGTTGCAAAGGCTCTGACCATGATACGTGCGCTGAGCATAATGACGAAGGCAGGAATGCCAGAAAGCGAGCGTATTGCCTGACATCAGCAACCGGCTATGGGGATGCTTATCCCAAATCTGATTTATTCCACAAAACCTTTCAGGGGTTGTGTAGGGTACAGGCTCGGAACCCCAAAAACGCGATAACCACCCATTGGGTGGTTATCGCAAACGCTGTCTGCTTTTGGCTCATCATCACCTGACCTAAGGGAGAAGCAAATCCATGAGGTCACTCAAACAGCGATGAGTGAGTCGCTGTGAAGCCACACTGCTATGGCTTCACCACTGTGATCTGTAAAAAGGCCATCAGGCGCTTTTTTCCAGTTCTTTAGCTTCCCGTAACGTGTCCATTGAAATGAACATTGGGATTGTATCGTTGGCAGAGACCTCTTCACGCGTAGCTTCAAAATCGAAGCTTTCGTAAAAAGCCCTTGCACCAACTTTAGCATCAAGGTAAACCCCTTTAATGCCCTTCACAAATGCAGCGCTCTCGACGCAGTAATCGAGAATAGCGCGCAACAACTCTTCACCCCAGCCCTGCCTTTGGTATTGCTTATCGATGGCAATCATTGGGATTTTCATCACCGCAAACACAGGTGGTACCGAATATGGGAATGTTCCATCAGGAACTTCATCGCGGCCCAACTGATACAAAGAGGCCGTCACAAACCCTACAACTTTATCGCCTTTAAGAAGCAATAACCCGTGGATGTTGTCACGGCCACACTGGCGCTTTAACTGCTGTAAATAACCATTCAGCACTTTTTCGCCACAATCGAACTGCTTAATCCCGGTGATTTCTACATCGGAATCAGCCTTTATTACGCGGAACTGCTCATTAGTAATCTCGGACATACCTTGTTTCCCTTGTCATTAGCGCACGGAGTTTCTCTCCCGGCTGACGAGGTGAATTAATGATGTCGTTTAGATGATTCCACTCCTGTTCGCTGAGCACTCGCATTCGCTGTTCATCTAGCGCCTGCTGAGCTGCGCGTGTAGCAGCCATCAAAATAAACGCACTCATATCCACCCCAACCAGCGAGGCTGCTTCTTTCAACTTCTCTTTTATGTCGGCGCTGGTTCTCAGCTCGACACGTGTGTCTTTGGCTCCAGCCAAAGCCAGGCTTGCGGAACCACCAGTCACATTGGTGTTTCTCATCATGTATTCTCCACGAACAATTTTTTTATTAAAAAATTCAGTTATATACCTCCACAATTAATGATCATCGTAAATTTCCTTTTGTGTTGGTTTCTATAAGAAGACGTATGGCCCTACTGTTTCCATTCATCTGACTGTTACATATTATGTGATTGATATTTAAATAATTTTCACGTGACTGTTTGATTGACTCATTACCAGCTGAATTAATAGAAGTCGCTTTGATAGACATAGAATTTCCTTTTATAGTAGATGACATGAATAAGTATATATGATTGATATTTAAGTAATTTAATCGTGTTTTATTGAATTTAAATTTTTAGCTAACTTTCTTTAGCTACCCACATAGTTTTGCATGCTTCGTAACCAGTGTCAACTAAAGCCGTACGCTGTACGTACAATATATCCGGGTGTTGTACGGGTGCCGTTTAGGCTCTGTCGCATTAAGGCCGCGTCAGATAACATGCTGTTTTTTTGTAATGTTGCCGATAGTTACAGTTAATGTCTCTGATCCGAAATACCTTCAAACGTCTGCACGATCCCGTCGACGTTATTGCTCAGTGTGTCCGCTGGTATCTGGTTTACTCACTGAGTCTGCGTGATCTCGAAGAGATGATCGCGGAATGTGGTCTTCATGTTGACCACTCCACGCTTCACCGCTGAGTTATCCGTCTGGTACCATTGTTGGATACTGTGTTTCGTCGGCATAAACGGGCGGTAGGTCGTCGATGGCGAATGGATGAAACCTACACATAATTAAAGGCTAGTGGAAGTATCTGTATCGCGCGGTCGATACATCAGGGCACACCATCGACTTTTTGCTGACCGCCAGACGGGACTCTGCTGCCGCCTTACGCTTCTTTTGCAAGGCGATTCGCCATCACGGCGAACCGGAAGTGGTCACTATCGATAAAAGTGGCGCCAACACCGCAGCGTTGGCCACGCTCAACGCCGGCAAACCCGATGAGGAAACGATTACCATCAGGCAAAGCAAGTATCTGAACAACCTGGTTGAGCAAGATGATCGAAATATCAAACGTCGAATACGCCCGATGCTGGGATTTAAATCGTTTCGCCGGGCACAGGCCATTCTGGCCGGCATTGAATTGCTCCACATGATACGCAAAGGACAATATCAACATCCGGCAGGTGATGGAATGTCACCTGCGGAACAGTTTTATTTACTGGTAGCCTGAATAATCGACAACGCCAGATTTTGCTGGCATTGCCTCCGTTAATATGACAGAACCCAGTCATCTCGGTGGCGTCAGTCCAGAGGCCTTTGAGCTGGTCTCGTCGTGAGGACAGAATTTGTCTACGGGCGTGGGGTCAGTCCAACATGGCGACTTCTTGCCCACGATTGATTTCTGCCCGGTGATTTTCAAAGGCACCTATGACGAACAAAACTGGCAGGTACTGAGTCAGCGCTGGGACAACCTGCGTGCACAGTTGCACGGCAATCCCTTCTCCGCCAGTGCGCTGCAGGATCATGCTCTGCATAAAGAACTTATTCAGTCGGTGCTGGACAGTGCGCCGAACTTCTCTCCGTTAAAGAGAGCGCATGACAAAGATTAGTTTGCCAGTTTGTTACTGACAGAGAAAAAAGTTGAGCCAACCACAAGGATTCACAATGGGGAATATTGACGGACTGACGCTGATGCAGAGAGAAGATCCTTCATTCGCTGAGCACTACCTGCGTTGGGAAAGTATCAGACAGACCTCAGCATCCCATCAGGTTGCCATTTGCGGCCTGATGAATGCAGGGAAAAGCGCATTACTGAATATGCTGACCGGACACCTGGAACAGGAGTATTTCGCCACCGGCGCGAGTCGCACCACGGCAGACGTACAGTCAATGACCACGGAAAACATTGACTGGCTCGACACGCCAGGCATTGATGCCAGTGACAGCGATGATCACACCGCCTTGCGTGGCATATTGCGTGCGGATTCGGTTCTTTTTGCCCATACCCTGCGCACCGGCACGCTTGAGCAGGTGGAACTCGATTTTCTTGATACGCTGATGCGCCATATCCCCGCTCTGCCGCAGCGATTGATTGTGGTGCTCACCCACGCTGACAGTGTGGAAACCCATCAGCAAGAGAGCATTGATTCCATTACGCGGATTCTCTCCACGCGTTTTGCCGAACAGTTGCCGCTGTTTGTCACCTCAAGCCCGCGTTTTATTAAAGGTACGCTGACGAATAAGCCTAGGCTGGTTCAGCGCAGCGGTATTCCGCAGTTGCTGGCAGCCATCACCACCCGTGTCAGTAGGGCCAATGCATCGCTCGTCTCAGGGCGGGCGCTGGAAAAAGTTCATCTCGACATCATGCTCAAGGGTGCTATCACTGAGGCTCTTGCTCAGCGCGAAGAGAAGTTGAGCGCACTAATGCTGCAACATAAAGAAGAGGAGAAGGCGTTTCGCAAGGCAGCAAAACAGCTGCTAAACGCCCTGCGTCAGCGTATCCCTGATGAGAATAAATCTGACATTTAAGGAAATAACGATGTGGTGGTTACTTATTCCTGTTGTAGGCGCAGTGATTACAGCCGTTGCCGCCTCAGACAGCAGCAGTTCATCTTCTTCATCTGACACCGGCAACAGCCGTGAAACGGCGGCTCGCGAAGCGCTGGAAAAAGAGCAGAGGCGTAACCGGGAGTTGAACCAGGCGGCATTGGTTCAGGATGCCCGCAAAGGCCTGAAGAGGCTGCTGGCCGATCATCCCGCTTTTCTGAAACGCACCCAGCCCGATGACTGGCACACGCTGACGGCGTTCAATCTCGAAAATGCGTTGAGCACCCCGGCGACGGTGAATAACAGTTTCTCGAAACTGCGGGCGCTGTTACCGGATCTGGAATATGTCGGCAACGACAGTGAGGTGCAGATGCATATTCATCAGTTGCAGGGAGAGATGGCGGAGCTGCTCGCACTCAGTCAGCGTCTTTCTGAGGAGATGGATCAATGATTACCTCACCCGCCAATCGTAATGAACTGCTCGCCGTGTTTTCGCAGGTGGCAGAAGGCTTTAGCGCCACAGGCAACAGGATCAAACAGTACGAAGCGCTAATCAGCCCGCTGCTGGCGGCGCTCACCGACACGCAACAGCGTGATCCCTGGGCCAACAGCGCACTCCGACGTGACCATCCCTTTTTGCAGTTTGTTGAAGACCACACTGCGCAGCTGCGTGAGATGCTGCGTCTTCAGGTCGGGGAGATGCTCAGCTATCAACGAAAAAACATTTTTCGTCAGAAGTTTGATGATGCGTTGATGGTCTACGTTTACGGTAAAGTCAAAGCCGGTAAATCCTCCTTTGGCAATTTTATTGCCTGGGGCCATCCCTGCCCGGATGCAGCGCTGAAAAGCCAAGTCGAACCGAAACCCGCCTTCTTTTGTGAAGTTGATAGCGGTACAACAGAAAAGATGTCGGCAGAAAAAATGGCACGCCAGCAACACTTTTCCGTCGGCGTATCGGAAACTACCAGCGCTATTCAGGGTTTCACCCTGCCTGGACTGACCTGGATTGATTCGCCCGGAATTCACTCGGTGACCGCTGAGAATGGTAGGCTGGCGCAGGAGTACAGCGATGCCGCCGACCTTATCATCTATCTGACCAGTTCCAGCAGCCCCGGCAGGAAAAGCGATCTGGAGGTGATGCGCGAAGTTGTTGAGAAGAACAAGCCGATGATGGTGCTAATCCCGGCCAGCGACATTATCGATGAAGATGAAGATGATGAAGGTAATCCCGTTTCTCAACTGATCATGAAGTCAGATGCCGATCGCGTCGATCAGGAAAACTATGTCAGCGAGTCGCTTTCTGCTCTGGTGGACAGCCATAAAGTTGGCGTCACGGTGCAATCCATCTCGGTCGAGTATGCGCGACAAGGCGCAGAAACTGAGCGCAACGCGCGCTGGCAGGAGAGCGGTTTAGAGACGTTTGCCGAAACCGTTGCTCGGATCGCGCAGTCCGATGGCATCAGGATGAAACAACGTACCCCGCTGATTAACCACAAAAATGTTTGCGATTACCTGACCCGCAGTGGCGATGAGATCATCGCGCTGTTGAATGAAGTGTCCGCCGGACTGGATGACGCCGCGCAAAAACTGCATCAGGAGTGTGAACGCCTCTGTCTTGAGCTGGAGGAGCGGCTTAAGCCAAAAATCGAACGTCTGATTGAACGTTACGCGATGGATAACCGCCAGTACCTGTCGCACTGCGCCAGAGTGTGGGAAGATGAGATCGCGACCAGCAAAACGGCGCTGCTTGAACAGGTTCAGCAGGGCTTCGACCAGTTGACGCTTAACCTCAATCAACTGGATGTGATTGACGAGGCGATACCGGGTTTTGAAAAGCGTACAGAGCGCATCGCTTTTAACTCACGTCTGGGGGAAAACGTCGGTAAAGCCGGCGGGGCGGCCGTCGGCACGGCGATCGGTGCCTTCGCGGGAAGCATCATTCCGGGTATTGGAACGGCTATCGGTGCCGGCATCGGCGGTTTACTTGGTGGCATGGTGGGCGGCTACGGTGGCGGCAAAATTGGAGAGAATTTCAATTCAACCGAATATGAAGATATCGAAGTCGGCGATAACCGCGTGGAGGTGGCGTTAAAAACCCGCAAAGTGTTAAGCCAGCGGGCTGAACGCGAGCTGGGCGCGGTAACGGTCATGCTGGAGAACGCCTTCTATGGCGATATCAAAGCCTGGGTGACAGAGATCCATACTGCTCTGACGTCATTACAACTGGAATTACGTAGCCAGCATCTGGCCCTGACAAAGGAGTTGCTTAACAATGAACCTGCCTGATTATCAACACGTTTTTGATGTTTACCATCACTGCCAGGAGACGCTCGAAGTGGGTTTACCTGCGGGTGAAGCGGCCTTGCTGGGCAAACGCCTGATGACGAAAAGCGAGCAATTGCAGCCAGTGATTATGGTTTACGGCGTCTATAACGCCGGAAAAAGCACCTTGCTGAACGCATTAATGGGCCGGGCTGATGCTGAGATGGCAGACAGGCCCATGACCGATCAGGTGACGGGCTATCAGTGGCGCGGCTATACGCTGTATGACACGCCGGGCATCGATGCTCCGCAAGAACATCAGCAAGTGACGGAAGCGCATTTGCGCGAATCCGATGTCGTGTTGTTCGTCGTCGCCACGGGAGGCGCGGTCGAGGAGCAATCGACCTGGCAGGCGCTGATCTCGTTGGTCGAAAAAGAGCGACGGGTCATGCTGATCGTCAACAATAAAACCGGCCTCAAACCTGAATCACATGAATATATTCATCTTGTCGATCAGCTCAGACAGCGGCTTCAGTATGCCGCCGACGAGGAACAGATCGACGATATACTCAGCAAAGTCAGTATTCATCTGGTGAATGCCCGTTCGGCACTCAAGGGAAGGCTTGAGCAGAAGTCAGGACTAATCAACTCAAGCGGGATCACCTTGCTGGAAGAGCAACTGTCGCAATTTTTGCAGGAAACCGATCAGTACAGCGTGCTCGATACCTGTTACAGCGACCTGCGTCAGGCCATTGATACCGCCCTGCTCTCGCTCGCGAAAATCGCCGCCAGTCCGGAAAGCGAGGCCTTGCAGGACGCCAGACTGCGCGTAGAGAGTGAGTGCGAGCGCCTGAGCCTGCAACTCCATGATCATTTAGAGAAAAACATTCAGAAGCATCAGCATGTCCTAGCAGGCACCATTGATGACCTGCTGGAAAACTGCCGCTCTAAGCACGTCTTTGAAGCGGATCTCAGCCGTGAACTGGAAGTGGTTTCAGATAAGATTTTCCAGCAACAGCAGGCATTACTGGAAAGTGAACTGCCCAAAACGCAGCGCAAGCTGGAGGACATTGGTGAAACCTTGCAGGTCGCCGAGATGCGGCAGGCTCAGGCCGAAAGTCCCGACGTAAAAGCTTTCCAGAGTGAAGACGAGGAATCTGCCTGGAAACAGGGCTTGAAGCAGGTGATGGGCCACAGCGACAAACTGGATGTGAATGCCCTTGCCGAAGCAGGCGCCAAAAAAGGGTTAGTGATTGCCAAAGATCTGTTGCCAAATCTGTTTAAAGGGATTGGGAAAAGAACCATCGAGCGCTGGGCCGCTACGGCAGGACGCTTAGCAGGCCCTGCCATTGCTCTGGGCGTGGGAGCCTGGAACATTTATCAGGCCGTGAATGAAAATGAAAAATTAAGACAGGCAAGACGTCGCCGTCGAGAAGCCGCAGAAGACACCGCCGCCACGCTGATGGATGGGCTGAAACAGGCGTGGCAGGGGGTGATTCGCGAGGTGGTGAATGAGATTTTCGAACCAGTAGACGCTTTCCTGAAACAGCGAAAAAACGAGCATCAGCAGCAGAGCGATCTCACCGCAAAACGCATTGAGGAATTAGAAACAGCCAAACGGGCTCTGTCGCATTAACGGAGGTAAGTCAGTAAAGCCTCGCGTTGTCGATTATTCAGGCTGCCAGTAAATAAAACTGCTCCGCAGGTATTAGACGTCAACTAGTTTTGCCGACTGGCGCCAACTATTCTGGCCGCATCCTTTAGTGCGACGTTAAGTCGCGCTGGTTACTGCCTTTGCCGTCTTTTTCCTGTAGCTTTCTCCCTTCAGTTCGAACATATATCCGAGGAGATCCAGACCGCTTCAGTACTTGATATTGAGCGGGTGCTGGAGCAGGGCGGCGACGCCCCGGTGTACGGGCCGAACCTGCGCGCCTCCTGCAGGCGCATGGAAGCCGCGGGCTGGCTGCGCACCCTGCGCGCTCCGAACCTGCAGCTGGCCGTCGAGCTGACGAAGGCCGGTCGCGGCATTGCAGAACCGCTCTACCAAGGCTGAAACGGCACGACAACGGCTGACAGACGTCCGGCGTCTGCCGTTACGCCAGATGGCTGCCGGCGACGCGGTGGAGCTGCAGCTGGGTGATGGCCGTTACTTCCTGCGGGAAGCGGCCTACGTGATCCGTCTGGACGGTACCACCTGCCTGCAGCTGACGGATGCCGGCGGCATACGCCGGATAAAAGAGGGCGATCCCCTGCAGGTGGCCAGCTGGTATCAGGCCTGTTTTGATGCAGGCCTGCCGGTCACCGTCCAGGTGAATGAGAGCCGGGACTGATCGCCACCACACAAGGAACAGGAGCATAAAATGAAAGTCACTGAACCCAGACTGAATACGCTGATCGATAACCTGAACACCCTGATTTGTGAGGACAGCCTGCTCACGCGCAAGGAGCGTGAAACGCTGGTACTGGCCGTCGCCGCCATCGGCGCCATGAAAGCGCGCGTCGGCATGAAAAAGCCCGCGATACCGGCATCGTCGAAACCGAAGGAAGAGAAACAGGCACCTGTACCTGACCCACGCTTTCCGAATGCCCGCCAGGCCTGGGTGGCTGAAGAGGAAACTTTATTACTGGATGCGCTCGATGGCGTCCCGAATGATGATATTGGTAAGCATCTTTTCTGGCTTTCCGAGAAACTGGGGAGAACACCGTTCAGCGTCGCCTGCAAAATCGCGTCACAAAGACATTTGACAAATGGTTGGAAAGAGCAGTTCAGGGAAGTTTCTGATAAAATTCGTTTGTCCGGTCTGAGTATCAGTGAATATTAGGGAAGGTGCGAACAAGTTCCTGATATGAGATCATCATATTCATCCGGAGCG
>NZ_JAPUEW010000032.1:0-92690 GCF_027492335.1 Klebsiella sp.
TAAAACCGCTGATCACCGGCGGCAGGGTCCATGGAATAAAGACCCCGGTAGTGACCGCCACCGCGCCGATTTTCATCGCCGCGTACTGCACCGTGACCAGCACCAGCGGCACCAGGTTAAAGGGGATCAGCATGATCGGGTTCATGATCACCGGCAGGCCGAAGAGAATCGGTTCGTTGATGTTAAAGATGGAGGCACCCGCGCCAAGACGAGCGACTTCGCGCATATTTTTGCTGCGGGCGAAAATCAGCATCGCAATCACCAGCGACAGCGTTGCGCCTGCGCCGCCCATCCAGATCATATCGAAGAACTGTTCGGTGATAATGTGCGGCGGGGTAACACCTGCCTGAATAGCGGCAATGTTGTCGGTCTGGTTTTCCATCCACAGGGGACGAATAATGCCGTTGATCATCGAACCGGAGTTGATGCCGACCGACCACAAAATGGTGATGCTGAAAACGGTCATCAGCGCGCCGAAGTAGGAGGTGCCGTAGTGGCGAACCGGCGAGGCGACGACCTCATAAATAAACTGATGGATGGTCGCGTAGTGGGTGTGCTCAAACCCGATACGAATCGCCAGGATCAGAATCATCACCAGCAGCGCCGGGATCAGCGCGGCGAAAGATTCCTGTACCGCAGGCGGTACGCCTTCCGGCATCTTAATCACCAGTTTCTTACGTTTTAGCCAGCAGAAGAGCTCGGTCCACAGTAACGAACCGATCATGGCGACGAATAATCCTTTGGTACCTATCCATTCCACCGGGATCACCGTGATGCCGCCGTTTTCTGCCACCTTGATAAACGGCGTCAGAATAAGAAAACCTACCAGCGAGAGGATACCGCAGGAGATACGGTCATCGCCGTAATGTTCCGCCAGGCGGTAGGCGACCAGGAAGCTAATAAACAGCGACATCGTCGAAAATACCGCGTTAAACGGGATTTCGATAATCGCGCTCCAGCTGGTGCCGAAGGTGCTGGCCATAAATTGCTGGTAGCCCTGATTAGGGAAAGAAGAGATCACCAGCAAAATTGAACCGACAATAATAAAAGGCATGAATGAAACGTAGGCACCACGAATAGCGCCGAGGTGACGCTGCTGGGCGGTTTTGGCCGCCAGAGGCATCAGTTTAGCTTCAAGAAATCCCAGAACATTGTTCATTGTGAACTCCGTACAAGATCGACAGGGGTTGTGTGTGTTATCTATGACGGATTATGAGAGAAAGCGTTGGGCTGAAAGGTGAAGCGGTTCACATTGTATTCTCTGCAATAATGTATATCTCATATGATTAGTTATATTTTCTTGTAGAGGGCTGTATGGAAATTAAGCTGCATGCCAATGCCACTACCACGCCAAGAACGCGCAAATATCTCCAGGAATCGGATAAAAGTGACCGGGAACTGGCGCAGGAGCTGGGGATTTCTGTCACCACGGTTCGTCGCTGGCGTAACCGTAGCCAGATTTCGGATAATCACACTACGCCACATTTGGTACACAAAGTATTGAGACAAGAGCAAGAAGCGTTGGTTAACGCGCTACGCGATGTTTTGCGTGCGCCGCTGGACGAGCTGCTGTTTATGGTGAATGAGGGGCTGGGTATCGCCATTTCCCGCGCGACGCTAAACCGCTATCTCCGTCCGGCCCATGAAGGGCGAAAAAATGCCGCGCCGCAGGGAAAGAAAGCGTTAAAAGTGGGGATGCGCGCCGATACGCTGTCGTTGCATTACCGCCAGCTTGCGCTGTCGATGGATGACGGCGGTGAACACCATCTGCTGTGGGCGCAGGAGCCTATCAGCGGCTGGTGCTTTGGCCGCATCTATTCAGGGATCTCGCCCGCGCTGGTTGATAGCTGGCTGGAGCAGGTGCTGGAAACCTGTCCGGCTCAGATACAATGTCTTGAGACTTATGCTCATAAAGGCTTTCAGCCGGTGCGGGCGGAACTGTCGTGCAGGACTGTGGTTTTAGAGGAGCGTGGGGCGATACAGCTTAGCGAAAGATTAGCTGACGTTATTCCGGCGCTGGATGAACCGGACGCGACGCTGCAGCGGCTGTGTGCGCTGTGGAACCAGGGGCGGACACAAAAAAAGCTGGGCGATATGACGCCGCAGGTGTTTCTTGAGTCGCTAAATCAGGACTAAAGGCCGCGACGGATTTAGCTATTGTGTTCGCATTTTGTCGGGTGGCGGCAGGCGCCTTACCCGATCGACAAAACCCAATCCCGAATCCGTCCCGTAGGCCCGGTAAGGCGTTAGCCGCCACCGGGCGATTGTGCAAAAATGCATTTTGCCAGCAGCAGGAAAATCTGCTCTTTTTATTCAAAACAGCGGTGTCGAATTTCCTTATCGCTTTGTTGTGAGATAGCTCAAAAATCCATAACCTAACCACCCTGAATTGCCCTATACCGTGTCACGATAGATATCCACAGGCTTGATGAATATTGATTATTTGGGGAGTGGCATATGACTTCACTCGTGCAGCGAACGCAGGTCATCGAAAACTGGTATCGCGAGTCCGATGATTTTTCGACGCTGGTGAATTATCGGGTTCTCAGGGCGGGCCATATCCGGACAAACGGCAATTTCCATATTCAACGTCAGTCAGTTGTCGGGCATGAACTTATATTTTGCCTTAAAGGGCGTGGGGTTATTCGACTGGAAAATAATCTGCATCATGTTGAGGAAGGAAATCTGGTCTGGCTACCGGTACGTTGGCCGCATGAACATTACCCTGATAGCGCTGAACCGTGGGAAATATTATGGCTGAGAATTGATAGCTCAAAATTAAATAATATCATGCAGATTCTCAATGTTCTTCAGGAACCCGTATTTGCCTTCCAGCAGCCGGAGAAAGTGACTGAAATTTATTATCAACTGTTCAGTTTAATGAAAAGCCATACTCTGGTTTCAGACGCGCACTGTGATGCGCTGTGCGCAAAACTTATTTTTACCTTGCTGGAGAACCGCAGCCAGGAAACGGAAAAATCGCCGGTAATTACCCATCGTGGCCTGGGGCGGCTTATATATCAGATCCACAGCCACTATCATGACGAGTGGGATATTGAAAAATTTATGCAGTACTGCCAGGTGAGTAAATCGCAGCTATTTCGCCTGTTTCAGGAGACCTTTAATCAAAGTCCGTTAAAATGGCTGAAAAATTATCGTCTGTCTCAGGCCCGACGGTTATTGGTCGAAACCGATGATACAATTAGCAAAATTGCCGGGCAGGTGGGTTATAACGATCCGCTGCATTTCTCGCGCGACTTTCATCGCGCGGTAGGCGTTTCGCCAAGCGAATTTCGCCGTCAGGAAAAACAGCTCTCGGATGGCACGTGAATACGAACGGCTTCGTCAGGGAAGCCGTTCGCTGCGATCAGAAGAAGGTTTCCATCTGAATACCAAACGACCACTCTCCACCAGAGGTAAAGCCTTTCTGGCCCAGCGTATCGTTGGGGCTGTAGTTATCCAGCGCTTTATCCCAGTTCATCCAGGTCGCAAAAACGCGCAGTTCCGGGCGGGTGAAGAATGGCGAGACATCGTCCGGGCGGAAAGTCGGGGCAAAGGTGAGCTTATAGAAGTTGCCGTGGACCTTCTGGTACTGCTGATAGCCGTTAGGATCAAGATCCATATACTGCCAGGTGACTTCATAGCCTAATGCGAAATTCTGTGTGATATTTTGCATTACGCGACCGTTCAACGTTACCCAGCGGTAATCGTCTCCTTTCACGTAGCGATCGCTGCTGTACTGTGCAAGTACCGAGGGGGCGAAATCCCAGTTGCGGGCCAGGTTAACCATACCATAGCTGGCAAAACGCAGGGTGCTGGCGTCAGAAAGCAGCGCCGGGTCGGTGCCGATATTTTTCACCTCCGCCCCCAGTCCTTGCCCCCATGACAGCACGCTGCGTGATTCGCCTTGTGCCATCCCATAGAAACTATCGCCCTGATAACCAAGCAGTACGGTGTAGCCTTTATTAGCGGCGTTGAAGACTTTATAGCCGCTGAGCGTTTCGCGTTCCTCGTTGTCTTTGGCCTGCATGCCGCTGACGAAAAGCTGCACCGGGCCGAAATAGTTGTTGGCGGTGAGAATGTAGTTCTGCACATCGTTATTCACCACGTCGACATCGCCAAAGCTGCGCCCGATAAAGGAGAAGTTGCTGCGCGTGTTCTCTGACCAGCGAACGTCATAAATGCCGCCGCCGGTGCCGTTGAGCGCCACGAACTTGGAGTCCAGCCACGGAATTTCAAAGTTATCACGATCAACGCGCTTCCCGGCCCATAAGGTGGTGTCTTTGAGCGGCCCGGTAAAGCTGGGCAGGGAGGCGATTTCGGCAAACGCCTGGCTGACGTTTAGGGTGCTGGAGTCGGCGGTCCAGTCGTTGTAGCTCTTTTGCTGGTCGGCGATCATGGTCATAAAACGAGTTGTCGCGCCATTATCCAGACGTTGTTTTTTCTCCAGATAGACTTCGACGTAGGTGTCAGGTTCGTTACCCAAACGGCCAATCGCGCCGCCGGTTTGCCCGGCAGGGGTCATAAATGGGCCCCCCTGGGAATGGCGGGCGTTGTGGTTGGTCATCATCCCGGCGCGCGCGTAGCCGTGAAGTTCAAAATAACCATTATCGTCCGGGGTGATTTTTTCAATTTTTTGCGTGCGGGTTTCAAGGTCTTCGACTTTTTTCTGCGCCTGGTGCGATCCCTGTTCTGTTTGTTTTAGCTGGGTCGCCAATTGCGCGTTTTTTTGTTCCGCGATAGCCGCGCGGTTTTCCGCCTGCTGAAGCCGTAATTCCAGTTGGTTCAGGCGTTGTTCGATACTGACATTCTGTGCGGAAAAAGCGTAAGGGATGGTCATAATATTTATCAGGCAGAAACCTGGTAGGGTCATAGAGGTTATTTTCATATTATTCTCATTAGGTCACTATCATAAATAAAAAGGGCAGAAACTCTGCGCTGGTTAATAAGCGCAGAGGTTGTTATTTATCTTTCTATTAATCTAAGTGGTAAACTTCTTCCATTTCAGCCCATAGCGTACCTTCCGACTCGCCGTCGAGTGGCATCTGGCATGGCCCGGTTTCCTGCCACCACTGCTGAGTTTTTAAATGCGCGGCCATTTTCTTTTGATCAGCTTCATAATCGTCACCGTCATATTCGAGATAGCTAAATAACAATCCGTTTTTATAATAAATTGAGAAGTTGCGTAGGTTGCACTCTTTAATCATGGCGTTCACTTCCGGCCAGGGGTTAGCGTGCAGCTCTTTATAATAATCCAGTTTTTCCGGACGGACTTTAACCACACAGCCAAAGCGGCGAATTTTACTCATCGTCGTCATCCTTATTAATAACGTGGGCACGTTGCAGAATCTGTTTTATTTCGGCTTTCATCTCTTGTGTTAATGGTGATGCGGGAGGTAGGGAATAAACGGGAATATCCAGACCGGTCAGCTGTAGCGCATATTTCACGGCGTTATAAAACGGCACGTCAATGCTGTAGAGCGGTGGGATCCAGGAAAGAGACTGCTGTAGAGCGACCGCCGCGGCAAAATCCTGACGCTGCCAGGCGGCGAGTATTCCGCAGGTGAGCTGCGGCGCAAAGTTGGCGCTAGCCGGGATACAACCGTCGCCGCCGAGGATCAGGGTGCCCAACAGATACTCGTCATAACCTGCGAATACCGCGAAATCCGGGCGCAGCGGTTTGACCGCATGCAGGGTTTCCCGGATATGCGAGAGTGTATCAACGGTATCTTTTAGCCCCACGATATTCGGGCAGTTCTGCGCCAGCGTTTTGATAACCGATGGTGGAATCGACTGACCGGTCAGCGCCGGGAAATTATAGAGAATAATCGGCAGCGGCAGAGCGTTAGCAATGGTGGTGAAGTGGTGCAGCAGGTTGCTTTCGCTCAGAGGGTTGTACCAGGGGTTGACCACCACGACGCCGTCGGCTCCCGCCAGTCGCGCATGTTCGCCAGCCGCAATCGTCTGCTGAGTCCCACAGCTGGCAATACCGATCAGCACCGGTTTTCTCCCGGCGACCGTGGTAATGCAAAATTCCGTAACTTGCCGCCGCAGGGCATCGGACATATGAGCAAATTCCCCCGCGCTGCCGAGGAAAAACAAGCCGTCGACCGGGGAGGCCAGCAGGTGTTCAATTAATCGCGCCTGGGCAGATTGATCAAATTCTCCCTGCGCATTAAATAACGTCGGGACCGGGGGGATCACCCCGCGAAAAATAGGCTGAGTCATTATGTTCTCCTGTCACGTATTCCTGAGTCAGTTCCAGGCGCAGGCGAGGGCCTTCACACTCATCGCTGAGTGTGTTCTCGCCTGCAAACTACGCGTTATTTATTTAACGGATTTAATCGGTAATACAAAAAATGATGATGCGAATACAAACACAATGGCGGCAATAAACAGCGACGAATAATCATTATTAAAGGTCGCCAGCAGCCAGGCGGATAATATTGGGCTGAAGGATTGCGGTAATACGGTCGCAATCGTCAGAATGCCCATGTCTTTACCCGCTTGCTTTCCGCCGCCAGGTAATACCTGTGTCATCAGCGCCATATCAATAGAGGTATAAGCGCCATAGCCCAGCCCCATGATGGCGGCATAAATATACATTCCGGTCAGCGTTGGCATAAACAGAGGCACACACAAACCGGCGGCCATTAACAGGGTTGAGAGGAAGACAAAGATTTTCCGCCGCTGCAGTTTGTCCGAGAGCACGCCGGAAACCAGGCCGGAGAACAGTAACGTCACCAGGGTGATCACCGAGATAGTGCCGATAGCGTAGTTAGACTCCTCAACGCTTAACCCAATGAAATCCTGCAAAATATAAAGCTGATAGGTGACGACTCCCTGGTAGCCCAGATACATGGCGAAGCGACCAAAAAACGCCCAGCCAAAATCTGGATACTTACGCGGACTGACCCAGAAGTTTTTGAAGAACGAGCCCCAGCGGAAGGGTTCAACTTCCATGTTTCGGGTAGAGGGTTCGCGGTTGATAAGGACAAAAGCCACGCAGCAGGCGGCAATCGCCAGCGCAAATACCAGATAGCCCAGTTGCAGGTTCCACGCCAGATAGCCTGCGAGAATAATCCCCACCGTACCGCCAGCAGTCGAGCCCGCGCCGACGAAACCGGAGGCGATACCGCGGTTTTCTGGTAAGAATCGGTCGGCGATCACGGTGGCTAATGGACCGTTCATGCAGTTCAGCGAGACGGCAGCCATCAACCAGAACACCGCAATACCGGCAATCGTGGTGGTCATGGAAATGCCGAAGATAGCCAGCCCACCGATTAACGCGCCGCCAACGATAAACGGTGAACGACGCCCCCAGGTTGAGCGGCAGCGGTCGGATAACGCCCCGGCAATCGGCTGGGCGAAAATGGTAAACAGCAGCGCTGAGGTCATCACGATCGCCAGGTTATTAGCCTTATTGGCGGGATCGATTTGCGCCACGTGGTTGGGGAGAAGAACCGAGATAACCCCGCAATACAGCGCCAGCAGAACAAAGAAATTGGTAAACAGCGAGGCCAGCAGGATATTTTTCTTACGCCCCGTGACTCTGTTGTTATTTTCTGACGATACGCTATCAGGTTTATCGTCAACCTTGCCGGCAGGCAGTGAGTTGATATTATCGGACATGCTTATTTCCTCATTATTATTTAGAATCTATCCCATTAGGGCTATTTTACTTGTCATTTTGAACCTGGGCAGTGCTCGAAATCCTCACGTACTACGTGTACGTTCTGGTTTCTGTGCGCTGTCCGTGTTCAAACTGCCTGCGACAATAACGCCTACTGGGACAGGCTCTTAGTAGGGTGAATTGAAAATAAACGTTATAAACTCCGGTTTTATTTATTTCCCCCTTCTGATTGCGTCAGATATATACGGCGCGCGTTTTCGCCCATCACTGCGTTAATATCTTCCGGCGATAAGTGGGCAATCGCCGCCATCACGCAGGTTTTCCAGCGCGCGTAGCCACCGGCCAGCTCGACCACTGGCCAGTCGCCGCCAAATAAACAGCGCTGCGGACCAAATGCCGTTATCGCCTGCTGGATCCAGGGGAGTAGCTGCTCAGGCTGCCAGTGTTGCCAGTCCGCTTCGGTCGGCAAACCGGAAATTTTGCACGCCAGTTGAGGAAAAGCGGCGAGGGCGGTCAACGCGTTCTGCCAGGTCTGCCACTGGTTCTCGGCGATAGCAGGTTTCCCCATATGATCCAGCACCACGCGGGCATCAGGTGCGTGTTGATAAAGCCACGTCAGTAAATCGTGCAGCGCGGTGAGTTGGGACGCTCTGACGCACATATCCAGCACAAAGCCCTCACGAGCGGCAGCCAGCAAACCGTCGCGATAATCGGTGTTGTAAAACAGCTCCAGG
Source organism: Klebsiella sp. (assembly GCF_027492335.1). NCBI lineage: Bacteria > Pseudomonadati > Pseudomonadota > Gammaproteobacteria > Enterobacterales > Enterobacteriaceae > Klebsiella > Klebsiella sp. Next base: position 8,368 of record NZ_JAPUEW010000032.1, read on the forward strand.
GGCTCGTTTTGCAAGGAGCGCCGGATCCCCACCACGCGCGGCAGTTCATGTAAATGACGCAGGTAAGGCACCACGGCATTGCCCGTTTCCAGCGGCGCCCAGGCGACAATACCGGCAAGCTTAATCGCGCTGGTTTTCGCCAATTGGTTTATCCACTCTACCTCCTGGAGCGCCTGCTGCGCGGCGCAGTCGGCCTGAACCACGATGGCGGCATCCGGCGATTGAGCGACTTCTGCCAGCTGCGCAGGCAAAAAAGGTCGGTTAAGCGCCGGGAGATCGCGCAGCCAGTCGTAGCGCAGCACGCCCGGATCCCAGAGATGCAGATGGCTGTCGAGGATCTTCATTTTTGCGCCTTCCCACCGTTGCCCGGCAGCAGGTCCCAGCCAATATTCAGCACCGGAGCCATTAACTCATCGATTTTTGCGAACAACTCCGGATCCAGCGGCTGCGTACACCAGCGGATATTATCCAGCATATTGTCGGCGCTGGCGGTGCCGATCACCGTCGAAGCGATGCCGTTATCCGCCGCGGTGGTGAGTGCAAATTGCAGGGCGACCTGGGCAATATTTACGCCGTGGCTGTCGCACAATGTAGAAACTTTACGGCAGATCGCCTGCACATCCTGATGCGCCGGATGCCAGTCGGGTGCGCCACCTCGGGTCAGCAGCCCCATCGAAAGCGGTGAAGCGTTGAGGACGCCGATACCCGCCTGATTCAAACGTTGCGCTACCGCCCCAAGCCGCCTGTCCTGTAAGGTCCAGGTGCAGTAGGCCATCACGCTATCCACTTTTTGCTCGCAGGCGACGCGTTCCAGCAGCGCCAGGTCGTAGCCGGTAATGCCAACGTGGCGCACGACGCCGCTCTCGCGCAGTTCGCGCAGCGTTGGCAGCCCTTCATCGAGCAATTGCTGCATGTCGCCATATTCAATGTCGTGGCACTGAATCACATCGATATAGTCGCAACCTAAGCGGGTAAGGCTTTCATCGATGCTGCGCAGGGTGGCCTCACGGGAGAAGTCCCACAGGCTGTCGCCGTAGCGGCCGACTTTAGTTGCCAGGGTATAGCTGTCGCGCGGTACGCCTTTTAACGCGATGCCCAGCGCGGTTTCCGCTTTGGTTAGCCCGTAATAGGGGGCAACGTCGAAATAGTTCACGCCGTGGGCAAGGGCCGTCGCCACGGTTTCGTTGGCCTGCTGTTGCGACACCGGGTGATAGATGCTGCCCAACGAGGCCGCGCCCATCGCCAGCACCGGGACCTGAATTCCAGTGCGTCCTAAAGATACTGTTTTCATTATTTGTTCCTTATGATTAATCGTTGGCAGATGTCCGCAAGCTCAGGCGCAGCCCGGCGCGTTCGGGCCTGACGTGTGGGCCTTGCGCTATCGTCCAACTGTCATCGTTCTGCTGTTGTTGCAGCGCGTTTTCATCGATGGCGATCCCCAGCCCCGGTTCGTTGCCCAGCACGATACCGCCGTCTTCGATGCGCTGATCCACGCGTAGCCCAGTGGGGAAGCTGAGGTCCTGAATTTCGCAGCTCAAATGGTTGCTCACCGCCGCCGCCGCGTGGGCCACCGGGTTGGCGTTGTAGCCGACCGGACTAACCGGCAGGCTAAACGCCTGGGCCAGATTGGCGACGCGCAGAAAGTGGGTGATGCCCCAACACATACCCGCCTGAAGAACATCCACCGCGTTCTCTTTTAGCAGCGGCAGAAACTGTTCGAGGCCGGTGAGGTTTTCCCCGGTGGCGACCGCGCAGCGCACCTGTTGGCGGATCGCGGCATGTCCGGCTGCATCCCAGCGGCGCACGGGTTCTTCGATCCAGCTCAGATCGAGCGCATCCTGTAAACGACTGACGTAGCGCACCGCCTGCTTAGCGCTCATCGACTCGTTGACATCAATCATCATCGTCGGCGAGGGGCTGTTAGCGAGATACACTTCGCGTACCGCCAGCAGGCGCTGTAAATCGTCTTCAACATCGAGACCGCCTTTGAGCTTAAAGGCGTTGAATCCACGCTCGGCAAAACGCTGATGGAGCGCGGTTAGCGCCTCCAGCGACAGCGGAAAGTCCAGCCCCGACGCGTATCCGGGAACAAAAGGACTTCTCGCGCCGAGCAGACGCCAGAGCGGTTCTCCGGCGCATTTGGCTTTCAAATCCCACAGCGCCATATCGACCACGCCAATCGCGCCGAAAACGCTGCCCGCATGGCCGCTTTTGAAGACCCACGCCTGCATCCGGTCGTAGAGCGCGGTGACCGCACGTGGGTCCTCGCCTTCGATAGCCGGGAAAATACGCTCAATATCCGCGTGTCCGCCAACCCCGATACCGTTAATGCCTTCATCGGTTTCGAGGATCAACAGCGGAACTTCCGTCACGCCAGAGGTGAGGGTGCCGTTGACATCGCCAATCGGGCGTCCCCAGCGATGCCAGGTTTTAATCGTGCGCCAGCCGGTGATTTTCATGCGCCTGACTCCTCTGTTTGCCGCGAGGTGCGTAAATCAATCACCATGCGTCCCTGGATGGTGCCGTTATCCATCTCGTTGAAAATAGCGTTGATCTCTTCCAGCTTGCGGGTCTGTACTATCGGGCGAACGCGTCCGGCCAGCGCGTGCTGGAAAGCTTCCGCCAGATCCTGACGGGTACCCACCAGGCTGCCGACAATCTGAATACCATCGAGCACGGTTTTGACGATGTTCAGGTCAAGATCGCCTGGAGGGACGGCGACACACACCACTTTGCCCCCGGCCCTGACGCTATTGACGGCCTGGTGAAAGGCGGCGCGCGCGACGGCGACCACCACGGCGGTATGCGCACCGCCAGCGGTCATCTCCTGAATGCGTGCGGGAACGTCGTCCCGGCTCGGGTTGAGGGTGATTTCTGCGCCGCACTCGCGGGCAAGTTCCAGCTTGTCGTCCTGTAAATCAATAGCGATAACGCGGGCGTTAAAGACGTTGTGGGCAAACTGGATCGCCATATTGCCAAGCCCTCCTGCTCCCCATATCGCCAGCCACTGCCCGGGGCGAACGCCGGAAACGCGAATGGCTTTGTAGGTGGTGACACCGGCGCAGGTGATGCTACTGGCAACCAGCGGATCGAGGCCGTCCGGAACTTTAACCGCGTAGTCGGCTTTTACGATGCACTGTTCAGCCATCGCGCCATCGACGCTATATCCGGCGTTTTTCACGCTGCGGCAGAAGGTTTCCCGGCCGCTGACGCAGTATTCGCACACGCCGCAGCCTTCATAGAACCAGGCAATACTGACCCTGTCTCCAGGCTTCAGGCTGGTGACGTCGTTGGCGACCGCACGAACAATACCGATCCCTTCATGGCCGGGAATGCGTCCCGGCACCGGGCCAAAATCGCCTTGCACGACGTGGAGATCGGTATGGCAGACGCCACAGCACTCAACGTCGACCAGCGCTTCGCCGGAGACTAACGGCCGCACCGGCATCTGGCGAATCTCGACCTGACCGGGATGACTTTGACTCACTACAGCTGCTTTCATCATGACCTCTCGTCAGTTCAGTTGCGGCGTGACGTTATCGTTAATCCGCTGACGTCGGGCGACATAGGCGGGCAGGGGCTGTACGCCTGAAGCGTCGGTAAACCAGGCAAAAGGATCGGTGCTGGCGACGAGGGCGAAATTCGCCCACGGCTCGAACGATCCGGAACGGATAATCAGCTTGGCTTTGTGCGCGATGTCGTGGCATAGCGTTTCGTGGCTGGCGGCGAGAAACTCTGCGCCAGAGCCGGTATAGATAGTTTGCACTTCGCGATACAGCTGCGGATGGCAGTCGCGCACTTCGCTGGCAAAATGCACCTCTTCGACGAAAATCTCTTTGCGCAAAACGCGCAGGATGTCACGGACATCAACGGTGCCGGGCCACAGACCAAGATCGATGCGATTCGCGCTGGCAGGAATCGGAAAACCGGCGTCGGTTACCAACACAATATCGGTATGGCCAAGGGTCGCCAGAGCGGCGGCAAGTTCAGGGTGTAAGATTCTATCGGGTCTCATTATTGTTATTCCTCAGTCACGGCGTGAGATTGCAGGAATGCATCGACATCGGTGCGGTATTTATAGGAGGGGACGGTTTCCCAGTCAGAACAGCAGAGGGCCGCCGTGGCGTTAGCGAACAGGACCGCTTTGCTTATCGGCTGACCTTCGTCCAGCGCCACCGCAAGGGCGGCGTTGAAGCTGTCGCCCGCGCCGTTGCTGTCAACCACCTCAACCAGACAAGGGGGAATTTCCTGCGTGGTTTGCGGGCCGAATACTGCGGATCCCGCATCTCCAAGCGTCATTACGACATAGCGGCAGCCGGTTTCCAGCAACATACTGGCGATTTCCCGGTTGCTACGAGCGTCGTCCGGTGCCAGGCCCAGCGCAACGCGTGCTTCGGTTTCATTGGGGGTGAGGTAGTCGATCGCGCTCAGATCGAGACCGCGGAGATCTCTGGCCGGCGCGGGGTTAAGAATGGTAATTTTATTCAGCGACTTTGCGCGTCTCAGCCCGTAGAGTGCGGTTTCCAGCGGAATTTCCAGCTGAGCCAGAGCCACGCCGCAGCTTTTAATTTGATGCAGGGCGTTATCCACCAGCGCCGGGGTAAAGAGTTTGTTCGCTCCCATATCCACGACGATGACGTTACGAGCTTCTTTATCTTTAATAATCAAGCCAGCCCCAGTCGGCAATTCGGTGGTCAGGGTGAGACCATCGATATTGATCCCTTCCTCCAGCATCAATTCAACGAATTCGGTGCCGAAAGTATCTTTACCCACCACGCCGCTATAGACCACATCAGCTCCCAGGCGGGCAGCCTGAACCGCCATATCGGAGCCTTTTCCTCCCCAGGTCTGGCGGAAGTCGTGCCCGATTAGCGTCTCACCAGCCAGCGGAATGCGCTCAGCGGTCATCACAAGGGCTTTTGCATAACTGCCGAGAATAAATACACTCATCACATACTCCTTAAATTGTGCGGGTGTGGTACCGCCATTTCCGGCGGTACCCTTCGGTTAATAGGCGTTGATGTCGCCGACCAGACCTTTCACCAGCTCGGGTCCTGAGCTGGTGCCAACCAGCTCTGCGCCTGCAACGAACATCTCTTTCATCTTCTCCAGAGTGTTCACTTTACCGGATACTTTGACCCGACAAGGGGCCTGGATATTGGCTTTGAGAAGTTGAACATCTTCTACCGTTGCCGCGCAGCCGCCTTTGCCCCAGCCGCTGGATTGTTTCACCCAATCAATACCTGCTTCATAGGCGTAGCGAGTGGCCTTGATTTTCATCGCCTCTTCTGTGATGAAACCGAACTCCAGCATTGCCTTCACTTTCATTCCCAGGTCGTGGGCGATGTGGGTGACTTCCTTCAGTTCATTGAAATAGAGGTCATCCATTCCGCCGAGTAAAAAGCCAGGGTTCGGTGGGAAATCAAATTCATCTGCGCCTTCTTTGGCCAGTTCTCTAACCACGGCGACTTTCATGGCCGTTGTGTCGTTGGCCTGAGGGAAGTTCACGGTGGTGGCGACGCGAATACCGGTTCCTTTCAATACATCTTTGGCGACGGAGACCCAGCACGGTGCGATCATCGCCGCATCGAACTGATACTCCATGCAGACATTCAGATGCTGAATCAGTCCTTCACGGGTTAAGTCCGGGTTGACGTTGGTGAACTGGATGGCCTTCGCGACCTGACGGGGATCATTAAAATCGATCATGTACCACTACTCCTGTTGGCTGAAAAAACATACGTTACGATGTGAATGACATGGGCTTACTGTAAGGAGGTGGCAGAAAAGGCGTGATAGGCAAGAATCCCGACCATATGGACAGAATTTTCAGACGGATAATTTTGTGAGGGAGTTGGCAAAACGAGCGTGTTTATGGTGCTGAAAACGGCTGGCGAGGGCGGGTTTCAATAGGTCCAGGGCCTGAAAGCGAAGCCTCTTCGCTACTTTAGCGCGGAGCCCGCGCGCTCATTTGCCAGGGCTTTCTTCCATTTACAACTGTGATAGCAAAAATAGCCTATTGCGAGCGGTAGTGTCAGGGGGGCCAGTACAAACCAATAGAGGGCACCGAATCTACCTATGCCACCACCATTAATGACTTCAAACACGCGCTCAGACACGATTGAAAGCAAGAGATCGTCGGCCATCCTTTTAGCAAATGGCCAGAGAATCATGGAGAGCCACAACAGGGCATTAATCCACCAGTGCTGGATTATCTCGTTGAAATTATAAATAGTTATACCGAAAAGAATAATCCCCGTCGCAAGCTTGCCAATAAAATCTGTACTGTTTATAAACCGGATCGCAGGGTGCTGCTGCTGCTGGGGGGTATTATTGGCTAAACGCCGCATCCTGCTTTTACCAGGGTTCTTCTTTTTCCTGCTCACGTGACCTCTTGGCTTAACTACTCGTATTTATTCAATTTATCACTTTGCATTCTGTATTGTCGCCCCTGGGGAGGGCGGAGCCTCTAAGCGATGCATTGTACATATAACAGATTAAATGTTATGTTATAACATAATTAAAAAATCATTATAAAATATGTGACTATTCACCTTTCTTTTTAAATGATAATGATTATCATCTTTTCTGAGTAGTGAAAGATGAAAAAAGTTCGCCTGCTAATGGAGGAGAGTTTGACAAATTGTGGTACGGCCGTTGACCCGGTGCTCAGCGTCAATATCGAATTATTGCCGCGACCCGGCGGCGGGGAACTTCTCTCCGGGATTCATTTTAATGCCGCTAAAGGGGAGTGCCTGGCGGTCATTGGACCGAATGGCAGCGGTAAAACATCTTTATTACGTGCGATTGATCAGGAACTCGCATTGCGGGATGGCGACATTCGGATATTTGGTCGTTCCATTGCGACCTTGACCCGGCAGCAGCGTGCTAAGCAGATTGCGGTGCTCGCGCAGAATGATACCCCCGATATGAGGCTGGCTCTTGAGGATTACGTCGCTCTCGGGCGCATTCCCCACGCCCGCGATATGTCTCATCGTGAACATGAAACCATCGTGACCCGGGCCATTAACGATACCGGATTGCAGAGGTTGCGAAAGCGTTCGCTGTCTGCGCTTTCCGGCGGGGAAAGGCAGCGAGCGGCGCTGGCTCGGGTGTTGGCTCAGTCGCCAAAACTGGTGTTGCTGGATGAGCCAACTAACCATCTGGATCCTCCTGGCCGGGTGGAACTGCTTTCGTTGGTAAAAAGCAAAGAAATCACGGTGGTGGCGGTGCTGCATGATTTATCGCTGGTTGAGTCTTTTGCCGATCGCGTTTTGCTTTTGTCGCAAGGGCGTGCGGTGGCCTGGGATATACCGGAGCGGGTACTTGTCTCTGAACAGCTTTATCCCGTTTTCGGCTTGACCTGTTTTACCGTACCGCACCCTGATACGGGTAAGGCTCTGCGTATTTTTGAGGTTCCAGGTTATGCCTGATGAATATATGAGGATCGTAATGAACAAGTGGCTTGTTGGTATTATTACTATTATGTCGGTTACTGCGGTGTGCGCTGCTGATTATCCGGTCACCATTGAGAGTTGTGGGACGCCTGTGACCTTTACGCAAGCGCCAAAGAGGGCGGTGATCCATGATCTTAATATGTCTGAAATGGCTTTCGCACTCGGTTTACAGGACCGCATTGTTGGGCTAACCGGTATTAGCGGTTGGTATAAAATGACGCCGGAATTTAAAAAGGCGATGGGATCAATTCCCGAACTGGCCCCTAAATACCCTTCGCTGGAAACGTTGCTAGCGGTGAATCCCGATTTCTTTTTCGCGGGCTGGAATTACGGTATGAAAGTGGGCGGCGAGGTGACGCCAGCCGTCCTCGATAAATATGGTATTAAGACTTTTGTATTAAGTGAAAGCTGTGTTTTTACTTCTGGCGATAAACGCAAAGCGAGCATGGATCTGCTGTATAACGATGAGCTGACGCTGGGTAAGATTTTCGGCAAGCAGAAAGAAGCGCAGGAGTTAGTCGACGGCTGGAAAAAAACGCTGAGTACGTTACCAAAATCGCCGCAGGGCGCTCAACCGTTGAAAGTGTTTGTTTATGATTCGGGCGAGGATAAACCCTTTACCAGCGGTCGCTACGCGATGCCAACGGCGATTATCGAAGCTGCCGGAGGTAAAAACGTGATGGACGGGCTGGATATTAGCTGGGGAACGACCTCGTGGGAGAGCGTCGCGACGGCGGAACCGGACTTTATTATTCTCCTGGATTATCAGACCGGCAGCGGGGCGGACGCGCTTCGTCATTTCCTTGAAAATCATCCGTTAATGAAGATGACACCTGCGGTGAAGCATCAGCGTTATCTGAAGTTGCAATACGCTGAGTTGACCCCAGGGCCAGCCAATATTAAAGCGGTAGAGAAGCTGGCGCAGGCGATGTACCCGACGGCAAACCAATGACCTTTTCTGCATACCGTTACCATTGGGCAATATGGGGTGCGCTGGTTGTTTTAGCTGGGTTAATGCTGCTCAGCGTTGCCAAAGGCAGCGTACCGTTATCGCTGATTCAGGTACTGGGCGCATTAGGGCTCATGGACGTTCCTGTCTCTGAGATGGTCAGGCGCATTGTGATTGATCTACGCGTCCCGAGAACGCTGCTCGCCGTACTCACGGGAGCTGTTCTGGCGATGGTGGGGGGACTGCTGCAAACCACCACACGCAACGATCTGGCCGATCCCTTTTTATTCGGTCTTTCCTCCGGCGCATCGGCGGGTGCGGTACTGGTGATCACCCGGTTCGGCGAGCGGCTTGGCGCACTAACACTACCGGTATCGGCGTTTGTCGGCGGGATCTGTTCTGCCGTAGCGGTGATGCTGCTGTTTCATTTTAAAAAGCAGCGCGGTGCTGAACATCTGGTTATCTGCGGGCTGGCCATTTCCTTTTTATTTGGTGCGTTGACCAGCTATCTGATTTTCTCCGGCGATCAGCGGGCCGCCAGTTCGGTGTTGTTCTGGTCGCTGGGAGGGCTGGGGCTGGCGCGTTGGGATAATCTGCCTTATGCCATATTAAGTCTGCTGTTTCTCGGCGCTTTTGTCCTGCTACGTTGGCGTTCGCTGGATGGTTTGCTGGCCGGTGAACAGACCGCGCAATCATTAGGCATTAACGTCAGTCGCCTGCGGATGGAGGTTTTCTTCTGCTGCGCGCTGGCCACTTCTTTGCTGGTGGCCTTAACCGGAGTGATTGGTTTTATTGGGTTAATGGTACCGCATATGTGCCGCTATTTTTCTGGTGTTAAGCATCTTCTTTTGCTCCCTCTATGCGGCCTGTGGGGCGCAGTACTTTTATGCGGTGGCGATATTGTCAGCAGGACGCTGCTGGCTCCGCAGGAGCTGCCGATTGGCATTATCACAGCAGGTATTGGCGGCCTGTTTATTATTATATTGTTGGCCAGAAACAGAACCTAGCGTCATCACAAAAATCAGCAGAGGCATTCGTTATGCCTGATGACTTCGCTAAAAAGTGGACTTACACTTTCTAAACGAATGGCGAAAAAGCGTTTAGAAGGTGTACCAACGTTTCACACTCTCTGACGCAGAATATTCATAAACCCGGGTTTATATGTTGATAAATCGACTTTAAGTGATTTAATTTGTTAGTTATTGCTTATTTTCAGAATATCTATCTGCCTCATCGTACACGCCAGAGAGGTTGTGAGAAAAATCCTAAAACCACAAAAGCAATAGCCACTACATACGGGCGTTAAGAATTCAAATAACTTCAACCAGTGATGGATTTTTCTTAAAATTGACCGTCTGGACAATAAAGAATAAATAACTTTATAATTCACCTTCTTCACTCATGGGTATATGCCCATGGATGTGCTATGCGCACATCTATAAAGGATTATTGAACTTTCGTGAGGGAAAGGGATGTTAACTATTTTCAGCCCCAACTATTTTTTCAAAAAAGCCATACAACTGAAAATAAATGATATCAAGCCGTTCAGGGACGCAAATCTGGTTGATTTGTGTTTAACTAAGTACACTTCTCACACCAACGCGCAGTTCCATTTTCTTATCAATAGCTTTGACATGAAAAAGAATTTTGTTTGCTTCAGAGTCGAAGATAACATTGTCTGTTTGATAAATAAAAAACGCACAGCACATATCGCCAGCATAATTTCCAGAGTGACCGATGGTATTCCTGTCGGGGAAGACATTAACTTAACGGAGAGAGAATTTCAGTATATTTTCATTATGAAATTTAATTTGCTGGCAAAAGATTACCCCGATCTACTTGGCGTTTCGCCAAAAGTTTATAGCAACTACAAAAGAAAATTAATCGAAAAATTTGGCTTTAACTCATTTCATTCGCTATTAGCATTATCTCATTATTTACATGCATCCTCGATGATCGATAAATTTATGCCGGAATGACGGTTCCCGCACCAGGGCGTCTCATTTATTCTGCCATGCTGCTTGAATAGTGAACATCAAAGTGTTGCACAACTGACCCGGCTTCCGTAAATTCATGGATATGAACCTTGTCCGTATATGGAAAATATCATGGATGTGACCGCACTGAAGAAAACCACCCTAACCGAACAGATTATGGAGCAGATAGCCTCGCAGATCACCTCTGGAAAGCTGAAGCCCGGGCAGCGTTTGCCGAATGAACGGGCGATGGGGGAGATGTTCAATGTCACGCGCAGCCGGGTGCGCGAAGCGCTGCGCGCACTGTCGCTGATTGGGCTTATCGAGATAAAACCAGGCGATGGCAGCTATGTTTGTGAGAACAAACCCCAGCTTCCTGAAGAGACGATGACCTGGATTTTCCATAAGGAGATTCACAACCTCGATGAAATTTATGCGGCGAGGAAGCTTATAGAAGAAGAGGTTTACCTCACTGCGATTACCGTGGTGACTCACGACGACCATATCCGTTTTCAGGCGATAATTGACCAGATGGCGGAGCTGATTTCGCAGGATGGTCAGCCGGAGGCCTATCACCAGTTGCTTGATGAGTACGATCTGCTGATGGGACGCCTGTGCGGCAACCAGATTTATGACAAGTTAATGCAGACTATCGTGATGCTGCGTAAGGATTTTTCGCGCAAATTACTAAATGCCGACGGTGCCATGGCGCACAGCTTTAAGTTGCGACTGAATATTCATGAAGCCTTTGTTCTGCGGGATAAGGTTCAGTTGCGTAAAAATCTGAAGTCGTTCTATCAGTCTTCGCGTAAATTCTACGATCGCATCGCGGATAATAAAGATAACTAATATGGCCAAAGTTAAATCTGCTGAAAGATCGTTTCGTCTTCTGGAGTTGATTGCCAGCCACCGCGAGGGGCTGAGTTTCACCGATCTGCAAACCAGTCTCGACATCCCCAGAAGCTCCGCCCACAGCCTGATTCAGGAATTTCTCGATAACGACTACCTGCTGTATATGCCGGATACACGGCTATATCACGCGGGTCTGGCACTGATAAAAATCGCCGCTAACTGCATTGAGAGCACCGACCTGGTTCGCGATCTGCGGCTGCTAACCGCCTTTTTGAGTAAGCGGCTGGGCAAAACCAGCCACGCGGCGATTCTTGATGGTAAGCAGGTGGTCTATCTGGCAAAAGCGCTGGCTCAGGACGACCTCTCGCTGATGCGGCATATTGGCAACCATCTCCCGGCGCACTGTACCGCCGTTGGCAAAGTGCTCCTTAGCCAATATAGCGATGAGGAGATTACGCAGCTTTATGGCTACACGCCGCTGGAGAAAATGACGATTGATTCAATTGGGACGTTGCCGGTTTTGCTTGCCGAATTAGGTGAAGTGCGTCAGCAGGGCTACGCCATTGAGCAACGCGAGGCTAACGAACGCGCGGCCTGTATTGCTCTTCCTGTTTATTCTGGCGCAGGGAAAATGGTCGCGGCGTTTAGCGTGACCACTTTGGCCTACGAATGGGAGTCGCTGGTGCTTGATGATGTACTGGCGGTGATGAAAGAGTGCCGGATACTGGCGCAATAGCGACAGTTTCAGAATATTGCCGAACCATCCCGGAGGCGATGCTGCGCATCTGTCCGGGCTACCAGCCTTCAGCCGTCTGCGAGCCCGTAGCCCGGGCAAGGCGCATTGCGCCGCCCCCGGGAGAAAGGCCGCAGGGGAGTAGAATTTCCCGGAGGCGATGCTGCGCATCTGTCCGGGCTACCAGCCTTCAGCCGTCTGCGAGCCCGTAGCCCGGGCAAGGCGCATTGCGCCGCCCCCGGGAGAAAGGCCGCAGGGGAGTAGAATTTCCCGGAGGCGATGCTGCGCATCTGTCCGGGCTACCAGCCTTCAGCCGTCTGCGAGCCCGTAGCCCGGGCAAGGCGCATTGCGCCGCCCCCGGGAGAAAGGCCGCAGGGGAGTAGAATTTCCCGGAGGCGATGCTGCGCATCTGTCCGGGCTACCAGCCTTCAGCCGTCTGCGAGCCCGTAGCCCGGGCAAGGCGCATTGCGCCGCCCCCGGGAGAAAGGCCGCAGGGGAGTAGAATTTCCCGGAGGCGATGCTGCGCATCTGTCCGGGCTACCAGCCTTCAGCCGTCTGCGAGCCCGTAGCCCGGGCAAGGCGCATTGCGCCGCCCCCGGGAGAAAGCCCGCAGGGGAGTGGAATTTCCCCCGGAGGCGATGCTGTTTGTGGCATGATCATCCCGGATTATGCGCGCCAAGCGGCGGCGCGCCAATGGCACTTGTGAAGATCTCGCCGTCGATTTTTATCGGACAGCGGGTGGTTTGCAGGGTTTTCCCGCTCTGCAAACGCACTTCCTGTAGCATCTTCAGCGACCGAAAACCTTCGCTGGCAATTAACTGCTGCCAGTCCATCACCTGAGCACACCAGATATCCTCAGCCTCCAGAATGCTTAACCACTCCTCGCTTTTCTTATGCCGCAAGTGCTCCAGCAGGACTCGTTTGATCTCATCCCGACGGTTGAACCACTCTTTTGGTTCGTTAAACTCAAGCAGCGCGGTGCAGCCCAGCAAATTTCCCAGCCGGGGGATGGAGGCCATCGCCAGCGCAATAAAGCCGTCGGCGGTTGGATAGATGCCGTAAGGTGCGGAAATATAGGCATTGGCGTTATTGACCGCGCTTCTCTTTGGTGGCTGCCGGCCATCGTTCAGCCAGGTGGTGAGAACTTCAAACTGCAGATCGAGAATGGTATCCAACAGGCTCACCTGGACCAGACACCCGCTACCGCTGCTGGCCCGCTGTACCAGCCCGGCCATAATTCCCTGAACAAGATACTCTCCGGCGAAAATATCGCAGACGGAAAGGCCGAAGGGAAGCGGGGGCTGATCCTGATTACCGTTGAGCCAGCAGAGCCCTGAAAGCGCCTGCACCAGCAAATCCTGGCCCGGACGTGAAACCCAGGGACCGCTGTCGCCGTAGCCGGAGATTTCACCGTAAATCAGACCGGGATTGATTTCCCGTAGCGATGCATAGTCCAGGCCGAGGCGCTGCGAGACGCCGGGACGGTAATTAAAGATAACCACATCTGCCTGCTCGAGAAGCGGGCGCAGCCTGCTTTTCTGCGCGACGTCTTTTAGATTCACGGTGACGCTTTTTTTATTGCGATTAATCGCGTGGAACAGCGAGCTATCGCCATCAATTTGTAGTTCGGAAATGTAGAGCTTGCGGCAGATGTCGCCGCCATCGGGGTTCTCGATTTTGATTACGCTGGCCCCAAGGTCGGCAAGCCGAAGCGCAGCCGACGGGCCGGAAAGGAACTGACTGAAATCCAGTACATTAATACCTGACAGTGGTTTCATTTCTCTACCTCCCGTAAATGAAAATCGGCCTGAATTTGTGCGCTACCTGCGCCTAACGCGGGAGTCGGGCGGGAAGAGGAGGCGCGTGCGCCATTAAAGCGCAGCGGGGATTTCAGCATCGCGATCGTGTTGCCGTCCTCAAGTCTGACATGCTGGATCATATCCAGCGCCTCGAATCCCTCGCTTGCCGTCAGCGTTTGCCAGTCGCAAACTTCAGCGCACCAGTAACCCGCCTCCTCAAGTCGGGTGACCCAAAATGCGGCGCTATCTGTCGCCAGAATCCCGGCAATCACCTGCTTGATCTCATCCCGACGGCTGAACCATTCGTCCGGTTTGCGATATTCGGCGAGCTCTGGAGAACCCAAGATTTCGCCCAACTCAACCACTGAGCCCATAGCGAGCGCGATATAGCCCTGTTGCGTAGGATAAATACCGTAAGGAGCGGCGAGATAAGCATGGGCGTTATTTTCCGCGCTACGACTAGGCGGTTGATGTCCGTCGTTGAGCCAGGTGGTCAGCACTTCAAACTGCATGCTGAGCAGCGACTCCATCAGGCTGACCTCAACACGTCCGCCAAGCTGAGTTTTCCCCCGACGAATCAGGCAGGCGAGGATCCCCTCGACCAGATGTGCACCGGCAAGTGAATCGGCGACCGAGAGCGCGAACGGCGTCGGCGGCTGGTCCTGATTGCCGTTGAGCCAGGTGAGCCCCGACATGGCCTGCACCAGCAGATCCTGACCGGGTTTTTTAACCCACGGCCCCTCGGTCCCGTATCCGGTCACAGATGCATAGACCAGACGAGGGTTGAGCGCCTTCGCCTGTTCATAGCCAAGACCGATTTTGTCCATCACGCCGGGGCGAAAATTTTCGATAAGAACATCGGCCTGCGCGATCAACTGCTTAACTGCAGCCAGCTCCTGGAGCTCTTTCAGATTTGCCGTGTAGCTCTCTTTGCCGCGATTAATAGTATGAAAAAGCAGACTGTCGTTATTAATCCACTGATTATTAAGGCTCAGGTTTCTGCTGGCATCTCCACCCTGAGGACGTTCCACTTTGATGACCCTGGCCCCCATATCCGCCAGGCGCAGCGCAGCGGAAGGCCCGGCCAGAAACTGGCTGAAATCCAGTACCACTAAACCTGTTAAAGGAAGCATAGTTACCCCATTAAGCCGCGTGATTTTTGATAAAGCGCGTTCAGGTGGGCAAAGACGGCAGCGCTGTTGCCACCGTGCATCACATACTCCTGAACCACATCACCAGCGTGATCCTGAAAGTTCAAAAAGCCGCTGTAGCGCGGACGCTTAGCTGAGCGATCAAGAGTGGGAAGGGTGTCGATGAAGAAATCCAGGCTGCGGCGATTCACCTCTTTATCAAGCCAGGCCCCGCGATGGCCCGGCTGACCGCCGTTATCAAAGAACAGCGTCTTCTGTACCTCCGGCGAAGCGGTATAGCTGGCGTAGGCGAGGGCAGCCTCTTGATGCCGACATTTCGCGGAAATGGCCAGTCCCGTCCCACCAAGCACGGTTTTCAGCGGTTCGCCGTGCCAGGAGACAACGTCAGTGGCTTTCAGCAGGTAACGGGCATATCCGGCGCGGGAATAATTTGAATAGCCATAGGCAAAGGGGCAATAGCTCCACTCATCACGGATCGAAAGCTGTTCGTGAACGGCGATAGGGTCGTAGTCAAAAATCTCTTTTGAACAGTGGCTGGCCAGTTCGCGCAGCGCTTCAAGCGCTTCGATGCCGGTGTCGCGGTGGGTAATATTTTCCTCGTCAAACCAGGTGCCGCCGCGGGTAGCGCAGAGCATCAGGAAATCCATCAGCAAGTTAATTGGGATCCCGGCGTAAATCACTTTGCCGCTGCGGGCAAGGGTGAGTAAGTCTTGCCAGGTTTCTGGCAGGGCGAACTGACCTTGTTGCAGATGATCTGGCCGATAGACCGCGACCGGCGCGGCCGCATCAATGGCGAGGGCGCTTTGAAAACCGTTAAATAGATAGCTTTCGTGGGAGCCACCTACCGAATTGGCCGCCTGATCGTCAAGATACGCTTTTGGTAAATGATCTTGCAGAGGCAAAAGGATCGCTTTCTCCGCGACAAAGCCCGCCCACGGATGGTCAATAACCAGCAGGTCGTAATGCCGCGCCAGCTCATCCAGATCGCCATCAGCGAAGGCCTGCAATGAACGTTTCTCCCATAAAATTTCGATGTCAGGATGCAGTTCGCTAAACCGCTGTGCGGTTGCGACAACGGATGTGAATCCGCGGCTATGACCCCAGGTAATGCCCCTCAACGTCACCATAACAACTCCTTTTTGCAATGAACTTCACATAAAATTGGTACTACCGCACTACCATTGAGTCACAGCTACTGATACTTTTGTAGTCAGATTAGGTGAATTTGTGATCAGCATTGAAAAATAATAATTGAAGTTTTATTTCGATTGACCATTAAAAAAACGAGGGTTAGTTTTCGATTAGTTTTTATTTGTGGTCATTAATTCACATATATGAACAAAACAATGAGGATAATCCTTGGGTAAATAATCTAATTAACAGGAGATGCTCTATGCTAGCGGGATTTTTTGTATTGATGATCGCTTGTATGTTCCAGGGAAGCTTTGGGTTGGGGATGAAAAATTACCGGCCTTTTTCCTGGGAAGCCTTTTGGGTGATATTTTCTATTATCGGCATACTGATCATTCCTATTGTCTGGACGTGGATTGAAGTTCCAGGATTTTTAAAATACATCCTGATGACGCCCGGTTGGATTTTATCAATTGCCGCCGCCTGCGGTTTTCTTTGGGGTATTAGTGCCATCTGGTATGGTAAAGGCATTGATAATATTGGCATGTCGTTAACCGTCGGGATTAATACCGGGGTGGGGTGCTCGCTCGGCTCGCTAATTCCGTTATTTATCCTTAACAAAATACCACCTGCTAACTCAATGAGCTGGCTGCTGGCCGGAATGGCGGTGATGCTAATTGGCGTAGGGGTTATCACCAAAGCCGGTATTCTCAAAGATGAAGAGTCAAAGCAGGATGCTTCGCGGGTCAAAAACGATAAATTTGTCAGCGGGCTATTGATGGCACTGGCCTCGGGATTTGGTACCGCAGCGATGAATGTCGGCTATACCTACGCCAGTCGGGCCAGCGCGCTGGCAGTGGAAGATGGTATTAATCCGGTGAGCGCCAGCCTGATTGCTTACGTCATCGTTTTTGCCTCCGGCGGCTTCATATCCAATATCGGCTATGCGTTGTGGGTATTGAGAAAAAACAACACGTTCAGCGACTTCGCCCGCCCAGGTTCTTCCTTTGCATGGTTTAAAGCATTACTGACCGGGGGGATCTGGTTTGCCGCATTAGGGTTATATGCCAAGTCCACGGCGCTGCTGGGCGAGCTGGGGCCGGTCATTGGTTGGATAGCGTTCCTCTCCGGGGCGTTGATTATTTCCAACGTCTGGGGACTCAAAACAGGTGAGTGGCAAGGCTATGAAAAGCCAAAAAAAGTTATGCTGCTGGGTAACGTTATTCTGGTTCTATCCGTCGTTATCGTTGGATATGCCAACGGATTAGCATAAAGAAGAGGATAAAGAGATGACAACGCAACTGAACATGCCGCAAAACAGTAAACCTATCGTCATTATTGGTGCTGGCGGTATTGTCACTGACTCACATTTACCCGCGTATCGCAAAGCTGGATTCCGGGTTCTTGGTCTGTATGACCGGGATTATCAGAAAGCACAAAGCGTGGCTTCGCAGTGGGATATTCCTTATACTTGCCAGTCGATTGAGGAGCTGGTATCGCTGGCGAGATCCGAAGACTGCGTATTTGATATCGCCGTACCGGCCTCAGAAATTTTGCCGATTTTACAGAAACTCCCTTCGCAGGTTGGCGTATTGATTCAAAAGCCGATGGGCGAATCCATTGAACAGGCTAAAGCCATTCTTGATTGTTGTCATGAGAAAAATATTACCGCTGGCATTAATTTCCAGCTACGTCGCGCCCCCTTTATGATCGCCGCGAAGAAAATGATTGATGAAGGTCTGCTTGGCGATATTCATGATGTTGAAATGCGAGTTATTTGCCAAACGCCGTGGAATCTTTGGAAGTTTCTTTTTGAGAAAGAACGGATGGAGGTTAATTACCACAGCATACATTATATCGACGCGATTCGTTTCTTCCTTGGCGACCCCCAGTCCGTTTATTGTAAAACCATGAAGCATCCTAAAATGATGGAGCTGGCGCAAACTCGTTCATCGATTATCATGGACTATGGCGATGTTATTCGTGCCAATATTCATACTAACCATGGTCATGATTACTCCCCGGATAAACAGGAATGTTTCTTCAAAATAGAGGGCACTAAAGGGGCTATTAAAATCCAGATTGGGGTTATTTTAAATTATCCGCAGGGCGCTGACGATAAATTTGAATTTATCCTTGATGATGGCAAAGGGTGGCGAACGTTAGCAATTGAAGGGACCTGGTTCCCGGATGCCTTTATTGGTCCGATGGCGGGGCTACAGTGCAAACTAGAAGATCCAAATTATATCTGGCTTAACGACATCAATGACGCCTGGAAAACCATGTGCGTGGTGGAAGCCTGCTACCAGTCAACCGCTAGCGGTGCGACAGCGGTGAAATACTGATAACTACGGGAGGTCTGGTATGTTGCACATTACCGATACGCATCTTCATCTATGGGATCTGTCGCGCTTTCATCTGCTGTGGCTCAGTGCGGTTCCGGCATTGAATCATGATGTTAGCTGGCAGGATTATCGCGCGCGAGTTGACCAGGAAAAGTGGTGCATCGACCGGGCGCTGTACGTCGAGGTTGACGTCGCGCCCGAGCAGCGAGATGAGGAAAGCCTATTTCTGCACGATCTCTGTGAAGATCCGGCGAATTTTGTCGAGGGGGGCATTATTTCCCTCGACCTGCAACAGCCAGATGCGGTCTCACGCTGGCTGGACGCCGGAAAATACCATTCGGCGATCAAAGGCGTACGTCATGTTTTACATGTTGCCAGCCAACTGCCTGGTGCCTGCCTGACCTCTGATTTTCTCAATAATGTTAATGCGCTGGGTAAAGCAGGGCTCTGCTTTGAGGTCTGCCTGCGCAATGAAGATCTGGCGGATGCGGTGGCACTGGCTGAACGGACGTCAACGACCCTGGTGCTAAATCATATGGGTAATGTTGATAGCGTCCGGCTGATGGAGGAAGCGACCTACGCGGCGAACTGGCGGCAACGTTTGCAGGCGCTGGCGCAGCAGCCACACGTCTGGTGCAAAGTTTCTGGGGTCAATATTCCCGCTGATGGCGATATCAGTCTGGTACGTCCGACGGTTGAGCAGTGTCTGGAGATCTTTTCCGCCGACAGGATCGTCTTTGCCAGCAATTTCCCGGTCTGCTTACTGAATACCGGACTGATCCCGTGGGTCGATACGCTACTGCGCATTACCGAGGGGCAGGGCCGCGCCTGGCAAGAGAACTTTTTTAGCCACAATGCACACGAACTCTATCGGTTGAGGGAAGCATGACGCGCAGGCGTCTTTGACCGATATCTTTTAGAACATCAGGAGTGACATATGAGTACGAAATTTAGCGGCATTATTCCCCCGGTCCCTACGTTGTTTGATGAGCACGAGCAGTTGGATCGCCCGGCGATGTCGCGACTGATTGACCATCTGCTTGCCAGCGATGTGGATGGACTCTTTTTTCTCGGCAGTGCGGGCGAATTCGCCCATATGTCAGATAGCCTGCGCCTGGAGGTGATGCGGTTCTGTATTGAATATGTTGCGGGACGTAAGCCCGTGCTGGTTGGCATCTCTTGTCCCGGCACCCAGGCGACCGTCGAGTTTGGTCGCCTGGCACTGGAGGCGGGTACGGACGGCGTAGTGGTGATCAACCCGTGGTACAACCCGTTGGCCGACGAATATCTGTTCGAGCATTTCCGCTATATCGCCGAACAGTTGCCGATACCAATCGTGTTGTATAACTTCCCGGCGCTGACCGGCCAGTCGATCCCTGTTTCCTGTATCCAGCGTCTGGCGCTGGAATGCCCGAATATCGTGGGTCTTAAGGATACCGTTGATACCTTAAATCATATTCGCGAAGTGATTCACGCGGTGAAACCGCTGCGACCGGATTTTGCTGTGTTCTCCGGATATGATGAATATCTGTTTGGCACCCTGATTTTAGGTGGCGATGGCGCGATCCCCGCCAGTGCTAACTTTGCTCCGGAACTAACCTGCGGCATTTATCAGCACTGGCGCAACGGTGAGCTGAGCGAAGCGGTCGCGTTGCAGCAGAGGTTGTCCTGGATCCCACCGCTCTACGGCCTGGATGTGCCTTTTTATAACGTCATTAAATACGCCTTGCAGCTTATCGGCCTTGATGTGCCGGTGAATTCGCTACGCCCGACTGGGCCATTAAGCGAAGAACGGAAAATCAAAATTCGTGAGGTGCTGAAACAAAGCGCCATTATCTAATCAGTTTACGAGGGATAATATGAAAACCATTCAACGTTTCGGCGGTGTTATTCAGGTTAAACCTGAAAGATATGCTTATTATGCGCAACTGCATGCTAATCCCTGGCCTGAAGTGAACGCTATGATTAAAGCATGCAATATCTCTAACTACTCAATTTACTTTAAAGATGGCTGGCTATTTAGCTATTACGAATATCACGGCGATGATTATCAAAAGGATATGGAAAAGATGGCCGCAGACCCCGTTACTCAGCGCTGGTGGGATGAGTGCATCCCTTGCCTGACGCCTCTTGAAAGCAGGAAAGAGGGGGAGCTGTGGGCATCAATGGAAGAGGTTTATCACCTGGAGTAACCGCCTGTCGAGGTAAGAATTATGTTTATCGATAAATATTTCGAAGATTTCTCTCTGTCTGAATGCCGGACAACTACGGGACGTACTATTACTGAAAGCGATATTGTTATTCATGCCGGACAAACCGGGGATTTTTATCCTCATCATATGGACGCCGAGTGGTGTAAAACTCAACCTTTTGGCCAGCGTATTGCTCATGGTACCTTAACGTTTGCCGTTGCCGTAGGAATGACGGCTGGTGTTATTAATTCTAAAGCCATGACCTATGGCTATGAAAAGTTACGTTTCCCGTACCCGGTTTTTATTGGCGACACCATTCGGGTCAATATTTCTATTAGTGAAATGAAAGATCACCCGCGTAATGAGAAATACGGCTTTGTGACGGAAAAGCTGGAGGCCGTGAATCAGCGCAACGAGTGCGTCATGGCGACGCAGCATGTGCTGCTGGTTGAAAAACGGAATATTGGCGAATAAAAGTGCGCGCCTGTCCGGACCTACGACTACCGCATAACATGTTGATATTGTGGTGTTGTAGGCCGGATAAGGCGTTAGCCGTCACCCGGCAGAAAGACCTACCCAATATGTGTTGGTTATTTATTTAATAACATGACCGATCATTTGAATAAAACGCAACTGCTTGCCCGTCTCTTCATCTCTCCATGCCAGCAGACGCGAAGCGACGGGCATTATCATCAGCGTTAACCCACAAATCCGCTGCCACAACTTCGACGCCAAATTCGGTTGCCAGATACATTGATGACAGCCCCGTACCACAACCCAGATCGAGAATACGCATGCCTGGCCAAAGTTCCAGGGAACGGCTGAGTTCCTCTACCAGTCTCAGCACATTCGGCCCCATCATATTCTGATTAAGATAATCTCCCGGATAATTTTCTGGACTAAATTTATTCATTATTAAAGCCATCCCTTAAAAATACTGTAGCTGACGTCCCTTTCACAGAAATACTAAACAAACCTTAAACAGCAGTGGTATGATGTTTTGAAGTTTTGTAAAAAAACAAAAATAAAAAATGCAATAACCATCAGACGAAATCAAGCCAAGGTAGAAAACTCTGAATATACCGTTTGAAAGCCAATGTGGCGAATTGACTCGTTTATATATAGGATTTTTTCAGGTCAACATCTGAATTGTAACATATTGATTTAATTGTCATTTAACAAATTGAAATGTTTAATTTTTCTTATCATTAGAATTTCCTTATGTGAATATCTGTATTTTAGTTGAACATTCTATTTTTGCAGATTGAAATGACTCTGATTTAGAATCATTGCATGTTGGTGGTGCGATTAATTGACGTGTGTCAATTAACAACCACCGCCTCCGTCACAATTACAGTTTTTGGTATAAAAACAAGGAACTTTTCATTTCAAGTCATCTTGAGAATTATCGCATAATGGTTCCGCTCAGAAGGCATCTGAGATTTGATATTTTTTAATAAATAATAGTTAGGGACGAAATAATATGAAATTAAAATTACTAACAGTGGCCGTCTCTACACTTCTTGCTGCAGGAACTTTGCACGCAGCTGAAGTGTATAACAAGGACGGAAACAAACTCGACCTCTACGGGAAAGTGACCGGCCTGCATTATTTCTCTAGCGATAAAGGTGAAGATGGCGACCAGACCTACGCGCGTCTGGGCTTTAAAGGTGAAACGCAAATCACCGATCAACTGACCGGTTACGGCCAGTGGGAATATAACTTCAGCGCCAATAACGTTGAAGGTGACAATTCCGGAGACAAAACGCGTCTCGCGTTCGCGGGCCTGAAGTTTGGCGAGTATGGTTCTCTGGACTATGGTCGTAACTACGGCGTCGCGTATGACATCGGCGGCTGGACCGATATGCTGCCTGAGTTCGGTGGTGACACCTGGACGCAGACCGACGTCTTCGCAACCGCGCGTACTACCGGCGTGGCTACCTACCGTAACAACGGGTTCTTTGGCCTGGTGGATGGCCTGAACTTTGCCGTACAGTACCAGGGTAAGGAAGAAGGCGACCGTTCTCTGGCTAAACAACACGGTGATGGTTGGGGTATGTCCTCTTCCTATGAGTACGAAGGATTTAGCGTAGGTGCGGCCTATGCGGCTTCCGACCGTACCGATGCTCAGGTTAGCGCGGGTCGTAATAACCCGGGACTCTATGCTCGTGGTGAAAAAGCGGAAGTTTGGGCTGCCGGCCTGAAGTATGACGCCAACAACATCTACCTGGCGACGACCTATGCTGAAACCCACAATATGACCAAGTTTGGTAGCAACTATATTGCTAATACCGCGCAAAACTTTGAAGTGGTTGCCCAGTATCAGTTCGATTTTGGTCTGCGTCCATCCATCGCCTACCTGAAATCAAAAGGTAAAGATCTGGGCCGCTACGGCGACCAGGATCTGGTTGAATACATTGATGTAGGCGCGACTTACTACTTCAATAAAAACATGTCTACCTACGTGGACTATAAAATCAACCTGCTGGATGACAGCACGTTCACCAAAGATGTTGCTGGTATCAGCACCGACAACATCGTTGCCGTGGGCGTGACCTACCAGTTCTAAGTCACGCGTTTTATCGTACAATGCCTGCCAGCTAACCCTCCTGGCAGGCATTTTTTTGGGGAAAGCAGGTCGATAAAAAACCCGACGCCGTTTCCAGCGCCGGGCAGGGAGAGAAGGGGAATTTAAGGCGCAGTACTGAAAAACTCACCGAACTTCACCGCCAGCCAGCCAACCGGGGTGGTTGCGCCTCCAACGATATTAGTGATTTCGGACATCCCTTCCGGCACCGGAATATTAGAGTTGACCGCTGCCTGGGTGTACTCTTTCGAAATATCCGTCCCGACGTACAAAATGCAGGTTATCACCAACGTACCGGTAATAAACATGCGGAACATATTGCGTTTACAGAACGGCGTAACCATTGCCAGCAGGAACATCAGCGAGGCCAGGTCGACAAACGGCAGCACGCGGTTGCCCGGCAGGATAATTGACAGCACTACCGCCATTGGGATCAACAGCAGCCCGGTCGCCAGCACCGAAGGCTCGCCTATGAGCAGCGCGGTATCCATCCCGATATAGAAATCGCGGTTAGGGAACTTAGCCTTCAGCTTAGCTTCAGCGGCATCGCGAACGATCAGTAAACCCTGAACTAAAATTTCGATCATTTTTGGTAGCAGCAGCATAGCGGCGGAAACTTTAATCGCCAGCGACACCGCAGCTGAAACATCGTATCCAGCAAGGAAGGCCAGCAGCAGTCCCAGCACGAAGCCCAGGGTCAGTGGTTCACCAAAGACGCCGAATTTCTTATTAATGCTCTCCGGGTCGAAATTAATTTTATTGATCAGCGGGATCTTATCAATAATATAGTTACAGGCAATACCAAACGGGACATAGGTTATACAGGTAAGATGGGGAAAAGAAATCCCTTTAAGATTATAGTTTTTTTGTAAATATGGCGCGGTTAAATCTGCAGCCAGCAGGGTTAAGACAAATATACCGAAAGTAATACCGACTGAGAGCCAGTAGTTACCGGTTCCGGCATACACTACCGATCCCATAATCAGGAAAATCCAGTAGTTGAATATATCGATATTGACCGTTTTGGTGAGTTTGAGCAGCAGCATGGCGATATTGATAACGATAAAACCGACTACCACCGGCAGCATCAGCGGCGAACCCCAGCCGATGGTCGAAGCGGTCGGCCAGCCAGTATCCACCACCGTTAGCTGCAGGCCGACGCGCTCTACCATCGCCTGCGAGGCCGGGCCGATGTTGGTTAACAGCAGACCAATCACCAGGCCAACCCCTTCAAAGCCGATCCCCACAAGCATCCCGGCTTTAAATGCGGTGCCGACTTTTACCCCAAAACAAAGTGCGATAATAAAGAATATTACTGGCATCATTACTGATGCCCCCAGACTAATAATGCTGTTGATAATATCCATAATGATTCCTTAAACAGGCGGCTGAATTGGGCACGAGCGAACCCGTGCCCAATGGGCCGTATAAAAATCTTAATCGGTTCTTTTAATACTTAGCCGAGTTTCTTTAATAAGATCTCAGAAAATAACTTTGGCGAATTGCTGAATGCGTCAATCGTGCTACCGGCAATATGCGGCGTTATCGTGACGTTATTCAACGTATAAAACGCGCTAGCGTCCGGCAAAGGTTCATCATCAAAAGTATCCAATGCCGCGCCCATAATTTTTCCTGCCTGAAGTGCGGCAATCAGATCCTGTTCGTTGATTAACCCAGAGCGTGCTGTGTTGACAATAATGGCGCTCGGTTTCATTAGCTCAAAATGATGGGCGTTGATCAGGTTTTCGGTTTCCGGCGTCATGCGGGCGTGTAGCGACACGACATCCGCCCGCTGAACCAGTTCGTCCAGCGAATTCACCTTTTCATAGCAATCGTGCCCGGAGACGTATTTGTCGTAAAAGATAATCTCGCTGCCGAAACCGCGCAGGAACCCGGCGACCAGTTGGGCGATGTGCCCCAGCCCGACCAGACCGACCACTTTACCGCCCAGTTCAGGAATGGCCTGGTGGTTAGGGCTGTCTTTGCGCCAGAATTTATCGCGCAGCGCGTCGTGTGAACGGGCGATATTGCGCATTTCCGCCAGGATCATGCCGACGGTAAACTCCGCCACGCTGCGGGCGTTGCGCCCCGGCGTGTTCATGACCTCAATTCCGCGCGTATTCGCCACTGCCTGGTTGACGTTTTCAATTCCGCCGCGCAGCACGCCCACATACTTGAGCTTTGGCAGTTTATCGAAAACTGCTGCATTAACCGGGGCGAACTGGGTTATCAGGATCTCAACGTCCTCTGCCCCCTGGAGCAGGGCGGCGGGCAATGCCACCGCTTCAGCGCCTTGTTGCTCAACTTGTAAATTGTCCTCCTGTAGCTTTTCGATTGATGCATGCGACCATTCGCGAACTTCCACCTCGATACCTTTATCTTTAAGCGCTTTCAGACCAGCGTCCATCATTGCTGTATTGATAAAAAGATCGGCAATTGCCAGACATTTCATAATGATTCTCCATAAATTAACGCATCAACATACCGCCGGTGACATCCAGAGTTGCTCCCGTCATATAGCTGGTTTTAGGAGAAACCATGAAGACCCCAATGTCGGCAATTTCCTGCGGTTGGGCCACCCGGCCCACCGGAATACGGCTGACGTAATAGTCAGGATTTTGTTCAATGTTTTTACGGATCATCGCGGTATCCATGATGCCGACGGCGATGTTGTTAACATTGATTTTTTGTTTTGCCACTTCACGCGCCAGCGAGATAGAAAAGGCCACCAGGCCCGCTTTACTGGCCGCATAATGGGCATGACCGGTGGTTGAGCCGTGGAAGGCCGCCTGCGAAGTAATGTTCAGAATGCTGCCCGCCTGATCTTTACTCAGACAGTGATTCACAAACAGCTGGCTTAAGTGGAAGACCGCCTTCAGATTGACATTCATCACCTTGTCCCAGTCCTGCGGAGTGATTTCGGTGACATAGCCACTCAGCCAGATCCCGGCGTTGTTCACCAGAATATCGGCATTACCCAACTCCTCAATGCAGGTGGCGAACAGATTCTCCCGGCTTTGCTCAGCGGAAAGATCGGTTTTAACCGCAATAATCTCGACGTTGGAGATGCTTTTCACCGTTTCGACCAACTGTTCCGGGCACTCTTCATCACGCATATACGTGAAGCAGATGTTGACTCCCTCTTTGGCCAGCGAGAGGACAAACTCTTTGCCCAGGCCCGTTGCGCCGCCGGTAACGATAGCTGTGCGATGGTGTAAATTCAGATCCATACTTTCCTCACTCAATGCGTGATGTAGTTGCTGCAGCTTTTCCACGGAGACTGCATTTCCGATAACAGGTTTTTGTAGAGCTGATACTTATCCTGATAGACCTTGTTGTTGTCCGGATTAGGGGTGACGGTTCGCGAAACGTGAACCATCTCGTTTGAGGCGGCAAAGACATCATCAAACCAGCCAACCATCACTGCTGCGGTCATTGCGGTGCCCAGCGTGCCGTGCTCTTTAACGTCAACAATCTCCAGAGTGGACTGGAAAATGTCGGCAAAGACCTGTAGCCAGACCGGGGAGTTGGTGACGCCGCCCGCAATGCGAATGGTGCGGCTTAAATTTGTGTTGATATTGCGTAAACGCTCGGTGTGATAAAGATGACTGAACGCGACGCCTTCGTAGATTGCGCGCAGGAAATGCGCCTTTTTATGGAAACTATTGAGTCCGATAAAACCCGCTGAAGCATCCGGGATGGTGTTGGATCCAAATACAAACGGGAAGAACAGCAAGTGGCTTTCATCGGCGGTGGTTGTAGAGACCAGTTCATTGCACAGCTCATAGACCGATGATCCCTGCGCCGCAGCGGTTGTGCGGTCACCTTCCATAAAGTTATTGATAAACCACTCAAGATTGCTGGCGGAAGTCGGGCTGGCCTCGGTGATTAACCATTTGCCCTCAATCGGGTAGATAGAGGTCATAAACAGATCTTTATCGATAACGGGATGGTCGGTCACGTATTCGTTGATGCTCCAGGTCCCGGTGATGATCGCCAGCTTATCCATGGTATTGATACCGGAAGCGACGGATGAAGCGGAGATATCAAAGACGCCGCCGGAGACCGGCGTTCCCGCGCATAACCCAGTTAATCGGGCCACTTCGTCGGTAATATAGCCGCAGCAATCTGTGGAAAGCTTAATCGGCGGGAGTTTGTCGCGAAGCTCGGCGAGCCCCCACCAGGCCAGCAGCGATGAATCATAATCACGGTCGCGGACGTTGATCAGGTTGGTACCTGAGATATCGGTGAGTTCGAGGAAGGCGTCACCAGTCAGGTAAAAACGAATCAGATCCTTGACCATAAAAATGTAGTGCGCCTTACTCAGCGTTTCAGGCTCGTGCTCTTTTAGCCAGGCGAGAAGGGCAACGGGCTGTCCGGCCCAGATTGACTGCATGGTTTTTGGCAATATATCGGTCAAGAACGTTGGTTCACGGTACCACTTGTCAACGTACGCTTTCGCCCGGCTGTCGGTGGAAATAATCCCGTTACGTACCGGCGTACCGGTTTCGTCCACCATATACAGCCCGTTGCCGTGGCCGGTCACCGCCACGCCTGTAATCTGGCTGGCGTCGATACCGGACTGGGCAATAGCTTTTTTAATCACTTCAACGTTTGCCGCCCACAGTTCGTTGATATCGCGCTCGGTATGAAATTCCTTTGGCGTTAGCATTTGCGTTGATTTTGAGGCGATGGCCACCACGTTACCGCGGCGGTCATAAATAGCCGCTTTGGTCACGGTGCCGCCATTATCAATACCCATGACATATTGTTGGTTCATTTGCGTGAACTCCTTATTAGTTACCATAATCCGGGTTCGCTGGTGGTGATACCCTTAAATCCGGCATGGAATATTTTATCGACAAGGTATTTCCGCTTAACAAAGCCTCCGGCGATGAACATCACATCAAAGCCTTTTAAATTTCGGCTAATCAATTCCAGACACTGGCAGGCATATTCAGCAGGTAAGATCTCAATGGCATCCGGCGGGTTATGTTTAACAATATCGATGGACTGGTCCAGCGAACGCGAATCGATAAGCAACACCCGAAAGATTGTTAACAATCCCTCTTTTTTGGCAAATCGTAGGGCCGAGAGATTGGACGAAATAACACCATCAACCTTGTAGTAATTTTTTAACAAACTGATCCCCGACTGGTCTGGCTTAAAACCACCCAGCAACTCCAGGTGAATAAGGACTTTCTTGCCACTTTGATGGCATTTGCCAATCAGAGATTGCAAATTTCCGATATTCGCTTCTGATAACAGTACATATTCTGAAGGGCAGGCTAACGCCTGTTCAAAATGTCTGTATTTTCTGACTGAAGGTATGATGGTGTTATTTAAAAACATATTAGTATCCGTGTGATTAAGCCATGTAGAGGCTGTATGCATCTTCCGCTGTGGCATTTTCATGGATAATGGCATTCAGACCTGCTACTACTTTTGCGGGCTGTGGGTCCTGAGTAATATTACGGCCCACCGCTACGCCTTTTGCGCCAACCTGCATGCAGTGCTCGACAAACTTGAAGTAGCCATCAATACCTGTTTTTGGTCCACCGAGCGCCAGTACCGGCACGCCGCTTGCTTCAACAATCAGTCGGTCATCCGCAGTACCAGTGAACCGCGTTTTGATAACATCAGCGCCAAGCTCAACAGCGATGCGCGCCGAAGCGGCGATAATAGCCGGGTTGTTGGAGTCATCGCTGGTGACGGGGTAGCCGTACGGTAGAGATTCAACGATCAGCGGTACGTTCCAGCGGTCAGCGGCCTGCGCCAGCTGCATCGCCATAATGTGCGTTTTCTCTTCATTGAATGCACCGGGGAAGGTCATGCAAACCACGCCTTCGGCACCGACTTTCAGTGCATCTTCGATGGAAAAAACCGGAGTCGTATCGGGAACGGTATTATCAAAAATACTCACCGTGCTATCGACGCGTAATACAACGGGAACGCAATTGAAAACCTCGCGGAAATTTTTGAGCATGCCATAAGTAACCAGCGCACAATCCAAACCACTCTCCACCAGGGTAGGGAGCTGGTTTATTGTATTATCAATACCATTTGTTTTGGTTGAAAAATAGTAGCCATCCAGTGCCAGAGTGACTGATTTACCATCTTTTGCGAAAATGCGAGAGAGACGACGTTCTTTAGACATTTTTTACTCCTGAGATAGAAAAACAAAAAAAGCCCTCAGAGACTTTCGTCTCTGAGGGCTTTCGATTCACTTACCCTTTTGATAACCGTTCAGTAATCCAAACCATTATCAATTAAATTTTTTTAGCTTATTGGGAAGGCTTTAAATTCTGTTTAATTTAAATCCGTTCTCCTGCTTGATTAAATTACTAACATGCTTACGATCTTACTGTCCAGCGTTTGTTTAGAAAATGAGAGATTCATCACAATATTTCATTAAGGTTAATCTGAGGTGAAATGTGTGGCTGAAAATATTGGTTTAT
This sequence comes from Klebsiella sp., assembly GCF_027492335.1. NCBI lineage: Bacteria > Pseudomonadati > Pseudomonadota > Gammaproteobacteria > Enterobacterales > Enterobacteriaceae > Klebsiella > Klebsiella sp. The sequence continues at coordinate 37,998 of NZ_JAPUEW010000032.1, forward strand.
TCAGATAACAGGAGTGTTTCGAGCGCAACCTGCGCCAGAAATAACAATGTGGCAATAAATGCAAGCCATTTCACCAGACGAAATTTGTGTTGCGGAATTGATGTGTCACGTAGGTATGCGAACCATTTTCTCTTTTTCATTAATGACATCCTGTCCTTAAAAATGATGTCGACTCAGACGACAAATGTACACGTACCTGATATTAATAAATCAGACGACAATATCCATAAATAAATTAGAGTGGTTTAGGTTTCATTCAATTACCTCGACGCAAATTATATGGCGAAAATGGCCAAATGACCTGCGTGTGAACCATCTCGCAGGTCATCATCAGCATCCAAATGGATTCACAGCTCGTGATCCCACGGTGGATTCGCACCTGGCCTTGAGACCGTCACTGCCGCCGCCCGCATACCGAGGTCAACGGCATGACGCACCTGCTCACGTGACAGTGTCACTAATTTACTTTTCTCAAGACACTGCGCCTGAGACAGGCTGGCTAAAATCCCGGCATTGACCGTATCTCCGGCACCGACGGTGTCAGCAACGTGCACGCTGACGCCGGGAACATGCAGTTTGAAGTTGGCCGTCCACGCATCAGCACCATCCGCACCACGGGTGACAACGATAAGTTTTGGACCCAACGTCAGCCAGCGGGCAATAACCTCATCTTCGCTTGCGTGCTCGCCAAACCAGGCAAGGTCTTCATCTGACAGTTTGACAATATCCGCCAGCGCTATCATCCGCATCATACGGGCCAGATGTTTCTCCCGGTCCTGGATAAAAATTTCACGGATATTGGGGTCGAGAAACATCACCCGGCGCGGGGCTTCTCTCACCATCAATGATTCATAAACGCTGCCGCACGGTTCAGCTATCAGGCTGATGCAGCCGAATAAAACGGCGGTAACGTCGTCCCCCAAATTAGGCAGATCGCTTTCTGCCAGCATTCTGCCCGCGCTGTTTTCATCGTAAAAGGTATAGCGTGCCTGTCCATGTACCAGCCTGACGAAGGCTAGCGTCGTCGGCAGCGGCGCTCGAGTGGAAGGTGAGAAATCAACCCCGGAAGCTTCAAGAGACTGACGCAGCAAATCGCCCATAAAGTCATTTGAGAGACCGGAAAACAGGCTCACCGGCATTCCCTGGCGACCCAATGCGATCGCGGTATTAAACGCCGCACCGCCGACGCAAGGAATAAATGCTGAGGCATTCTCGCGGGTTCGACAGGGCAGCATATCGATTAAGGCTTCTCCACAGCACAGGATCATTGGTCGTCTCCTTTGCTCACTGATATGTACGGCGGCGTTTCCAGTTGATTGGCAATATGCATCCAGTTATCGGCAAATATTCCGCAGGCAGTTTTGATATCAACCCCGACAGGCAGTTCTGGGCACTCGTTTTCGCCGTTACTTCCCCAGTTGACCCATCCTGACTGACGGCGCTGGACTATCTGAAAAGCGCCGGAGGGTTGAGAAGTCCACCAGATCATTGCCCGGCCGCTTGCTGAATCATATTCAACGGTTTTACTGGCCGGACCGGGAAAAATGGTTTCATCGGGCACGGCAGAAACATCCACAGGCGAATCGGTGAGTATCCACTCCCGTTCATTCAGATCGGCCCTGAGGTGCGCTCTGGCGCGGACTAAGCCAAGCCTTTCACGGATCTCAGTTTCATCGAGCACGTTCTCCCAGCGACAGAACATTCGCCAGTAAAGATCCCAGTGGGCAGACGCCATATCGCTAAGTTGTTCGCGGAATTCGGCAAATTTCGGGCTTTGATTCTCTGAGGTAGTGACGGTATGGGCGACCATCGCGACCAGTTCTTCGGCGTAGGGGTCGCCTGCGCGATAGCGGGTGCCGCCGTGAGCGGCGAAGCGATCGAATACCAGCTTTCCGGGGCCGCTTTCAAACTCGTCGCCAACGGTAATTTTATTGGTCACCGAGCGTCCGTTAATCACGGTTGAAAAATCATCTACGCAGTAGCGGCGCTGAAACCACGGGGTATTCCAGCTGAACTTCCAGTCAATAGAAAAGCGCTTACCACGCAGTTCCGGCAATAAGCCATCGGGGATCGTTCCATGCATTCGATAGTGATGATAGACCGGACCTTCTTCGATCGTTTCAATATCAACGAGGGTATGTTCAGGCGGGTTAATCAGGCCGTTTTCGGGGGTAAAGAACGGGCCGTAAAATCCGCCGATGGCATTATTTCCGGAAGGAAGAAGTTCGATGTTGTCCTCCTGGCGGCGGAAGTGGCGCAGACCCCACTTGGATGAACCTACCCCCTGAGCGGTTCCCCGACACATTTCCAGATCAAAGCAGCCGGTATTAAGACGGGCAAAGCAATCTGCCTCTTTACCGTCCAGTTTTTGAATGCCCGTGGCCTCACGGGTTTCGGCATCAGTGCAAGGACGCTCAAGTCGTAAACGAAGCGTGCCGGTAAAGCTGACCGTAGCGATGAACGTTGTACTATTTTCCCCCACTGAATGGTTAAGCCGTTGGCAAAGGATCCGCTCTCCCGTTTCGGCAGTGGCCCACCACAACGGTTCTGGCAAAATGTCCGGGATAGTGAACGTAATGGGTTCATGATCCCGAAGGCCGTTGAGCGGGTCTTTCAGTGTAATTTGGTATGTCATGGCCATATACTCCATCAGAATTTAAGCAAGCGAAAACCCGCCGCCTGAGCGGCGGATAAACAAAGCGTCATGGAAAGTTAGCGTGGTCGGGCGATCTCTTTTTTCCGCCAGAAGGTGAACAGCTCCGGATGCTGCTTCAGCCCGTCTATCGCCACGGCGAGTATGATGACGATGCCTTTGATTAAAAGTTGGGTGAAGAAGGGGACGCTCAGCAGGATCAGCCCGGTGCTAAGTACGCCAAGGATCACTGAGCCTATCAGGGTGCCGATAATCCGCCCGCGTCCACCAGCAAGGCTGGTGCCCCCCAGGACGACCGCCGCAATCGCGTCCAGTTCATAGCCTGTCCCGGCGGTAGGTTGGGCGGAGATGACCCTCGCGGCAAAGATAATGCCAGCTAAACCTGCGCAAACACCGGCAATCATATAGACGGCGGCAAGAACACGTTTCACCCGTACACCGGCAAGACGAGCAGCCTGAGCGTTGCCGCCGACGGCATAGATATGACGCCCGAATCGGGTACGCTCAAGGATGAACCACGCCAGCAGATAAACCACCAGCATGATAATCACCGGAACAGGGATACCGGCGATATAACCATTCCCCAGTTCGCGGAAGCTGAGACTACTTGAAACAATCGGTTGTCCTTCGGTAATGGTGTAGGCCATACCGCGCAGAAACGTCATCGTGCCGAGGGTCACAATGAAGGGGGCGAGGGCGAGATAAGCGGACAGGACGCCATTGAGCAGCCCGCAGAGCGCGCCGACGCCGACGCCAGCCAGAATCGCCAACGGTGCCGGGATACCGGCCATCGCAGCAACGACCGAGACCACGCCGGAAACGGCAACGATCGAACCGACGGATAAATCAATGCCGCTGGTTAAAATCACGAAGGTCATGCCTGCTGCCAGGATGGCGTTAACGGAAATCGATCTGGCAATATTCAACAAGTTATCGACCCGATTGAAGTTAGGGGCAAAGGTCGACATCAAAATCAGCAGTACCAGCAGAACGATCAGGATCCCCACCCGATCCCACCATTTTGCAAAATCAAACGGCGCGTTGACCGGCAGTTCCGTCACTGGTTTATTGTGGTCCATGGCATTCTCCGGGTTGACTGGTGAAGGTTCCTGTTGCGTGCAGCATCACTTCTTCTTCCGTTGCTGAATGTGAAGGTAACTGGTGAACGATACGGCCAGCGCGCATGACCAGTACTCGGTCGCTGATCCCGATGGCTTCGGGCAGGTCGGAAGAGATAACCAGAATGGCTTTCCCGGCGCGGGCGAGCTTGTCGATCAGTTCGTATATTTCTCTTTTCGCGCCAATATCGACGCCGCGCGTGGGTTCATCGAGGATCAGCAACCGTGAGTCGCGTAGCAGCCAACGTGCCAGCGCCGCTTTTTGTTGGTTGCCGCCGGACAGGGCGCTGACCGGCAGCTCGACTGCATTTTCTCGCAACCGTAGTCTGCGCATCTGTTCGAGAACCGCCGTACGGATGGATTGACGTTTGACGACGCCGCTGGCGACAAAGTTATCGAGAGAGCTGATATCAATGTTGTGCTCAACCGAGTGCCCCAGGAACAGTCCCTGCGTTTTTCGGTCTTCAGTCACCATCCCAATACCTTCTGCGATGGCGGCGGTAGGGTCTGAAGGATGGATCGCCTTGCCATCAATATGCACGCTACCGTGGGTTCGCGGATCGGCACCGAATAATAGCCGGGCGACTTCGGTGCGCCCGGAACCGACCAGCCCGGACATGCTGACCACTTCTCCCGCCCTGACGTCAAAAGTTACCGGGCCGGTTGCGCTACCCGCCAGTTCTCTGACATCCAGCAGCACATCCCCAGGCGTGCGGGGTTCGTGTTGATACAAGTCGACAATTTGCCTTCCCACCATCATGCGCACGATATCAGTGGTGGAGACGCTGCCCATGGTTTCCGTGCCGATCCAGGTGCCATCGCGGAACACCGTTACCCGATTGGCCAACTGCCATACTTCCTCCATGCGGTGTGAGATATAGACCATCCCGACGCCATCCTGACGCATCTGTTCAATCAAGCGAAATAATTGCAGCGTTTCCGTTCGCGACAGGGCCGCTGTCGGCTCATCCAGCACGAGCACTTTGGCGTTTTCACTGACGGCGCGGGCGATTTCCACCATTTGCTGGCGCCCGATACTGAGCGACCCAAGCGGTGCATGCGGGTCAATATCCGCATTGATGCGATCCAGCTTATGCTTTGCTTCCCGGTACATCCGTTTTCGGTCGAGAATACCGGCAAAGGTCGTAGGCTCCTGACCGAGAAACAGATTTTCCGCCACCGTCATATCCGCAACCGTATTCAGTTCCTGGTGGATAATGGCGATACCTTGCTTGCGGGCATCACGAGGTGTACGTATATCAATCTCATGCCCATCCTTAAAAATAGCTCCGCTGTCGCGCTGCTCATTTCCGGAAAGAATTTTCATCAGCGTGGATTTACCCGCCCCGTTTTCACCCATCAGGGCGTGAACCTCTCCGGCAAATAAATCAAAACGTACGTTGTTCAGCGCCAACGTCGCGCCGTAGCGTTTTGAGATCCCCTCAAGCCGGAGCAGGGGTTGTGATGATCTGTCGGTCATTGTCTTTACCCTCCGGGATGAACCTGAGATTCATCCCGTTTATCGCATCTTAAAGTGATGTTTTTACCAACCCGGATAGCTATCCACGTTATCGCGCGTGACCAGTACGCTGGGGATTAAAATGGTATGGGAAGGTACGGGTTTATTCGCCACGATATCCTGAGCAAGGGATATGGCCTGGCGTACCATTTCTCCAGGGTTTTGCGTTGCGGTACCGATAAACGGTGAGCCACTGCGTTTTAGCTCATCAACTGCTTCCGGGCTGCCGTCTACGCCAGTGACTTTGATTGTGCTTGCCTTGCCCGCCTGTTCAACGGCCAGAACGGCGCCCAGAGCAGAGGGATCGTTCATGCCGAAAATACCGGAGACATCCGGGTTGGCGGTGAGCATATCTGTGGTGACCATCAGGCCGGAAGCACGGTCGTTGCGCGATGCCTGCTGACCGACGATTTTGATATCCGGGTATTTTTTAGCGACGTTTTTACACCCTTTAATACGGTCGATAATCGTCTGGATCGGCGTTCCATCAACCAGCAGCACTTTGCCTTTGCCGCCCATCTGGCTGAACAGATATTCACAAGAGGTTTCTCCGGCCTGGATGGCGTTGGTCATGATGGCGGCGTCAGCACCTTTAGCGGGCGTATCGACCGCAATAACGATGATGCCCGCGGCTTTTGCCCTTTGAATTGCAGGCTCAATCCCGGACTCGTCAACCGCAGAGATAATAATGAGATCCATTTTTTGCTGAATAAACGCATCAATCTGGGTGTTCTGATTTGCCAAATCGACCTGCGCGTCTTGTACGTTAATGGAGGCACCAATCTCACCAGCGGCTTGCTTAGCATTTCTCTCCATTGCCGAAAAGAACGGGTTGGACATGTCCTGCACCATTAGTCCAATACGGGCAATTTTTTTGCCCTCCTGCGACGCGGCGCTGGTGGTGGGAGAAAAACCGGTCATGGTGGCGATGACCGCTGTAACCGCGACAGCCAGCCATGCTTTGCGAAGTTTAGTCATGTTCTGCTCCTGTAATTATCTCGTTGTATGACGGTACGGCCAGGTATGGGGGAACCTCAGAAATAATCCCCTGATGTTGTTTTGTAATATTGGCTGAACGCTCAGCCATTATTTAAATAGATGAAAATGTGTCTTTTATTTCTTATTAGTTTTGCTACAGCCGCAGGACTGGCGAACAACCAGCTCGGCGGGCACTCTGAGTTGCGTTGTGGTGTCTCCTTTTCCTTCTTCTTTTATTAATCGGATCAGCATTTCTGCAGCCTGTTTGCCAATTTCTTCACTATTTTCATTCAGTACAGTGAGCGGTGGATTTAACAGCGGCGCCCAGTCAAATTCGTCATAGCCAATAAGGGCTATATCGTCGGGAATGGCTATTTGCCGTTGCTGAAGCTGTTGAAGCGACCCCAGCAGAATAGGGTTGTTACCGGCAATAAGTACGTCGGGCAACTGCGCCTGGCTATCGAGGTATTGACTCAGTTTTTCAGAAGCTGAATGCGCGTCATTTTCGGTTTCTAGCACCCGCAGCGTTGCGCCGCAGCGTTCTGCCGATTCGCGGATCCCGCGTTCGCGTTCAAAGCGTGTCGTCCAGCGTTCAGGGTAGATAAGCAGCAGCCAGTTTTTATATTCGTGCTGCGCCAGATGTTCCCCCACTAACAGGCTGGCATGATAATTATCGGTGGTCACGCTGGGAAAATTATGATCGCCCCGAGGAGGGGAATCGACAAAAACCACCGGAATATCCCATTTAGCCAGCAGACTCAGGCTCTCCGGATGGAGCGTCACCGTCGAAATGATGCCCGCCATTCGGGATTCGATCAGACGGTTAATCATGCGATCTTCCTGGGGCCGATCGTAGATACCGTTTACCGCAATATCCCCAAGGACCACGGTCCATTGCGAAGGTTGCAGCATATTCTGAATCCCGGACATCAGGTTAAGGTAGTAAGAGTTTGAGGCGTGTGCGGTGATAACCGCCACGGAATCCCTGCTGGAACGGCGTAGCGCCTGGGCTGCACGATTAGGGACATAGCCAAGTTCCCGTGCCACTTTGAGTATCAGTTCCCGACTGTCATCCGCAACGCCATCTCCGCCGTTTAGCGCACGTGAGACGGTAAACATTGAGAATCCTGTTGCCTCACTGACGTCCCGCATTGTCGCTTTTCGCATTTTCCACTCTCTATCTTTATGCGTATCAACTGGTGATATATACCCTAAATAATTCGAGTTGCAGGAAGGCGGCGACGGAGTGAATCCTCAGGAGCTTACTCCAGTAAGTGACTGGGGTGAGCGAGGAAAGCCAACGCACATGCAACTTGAAGGATGACGGGTATAAACGATTATTCTGTTGACCTAAACGTTTATGATGTAAAACATAAACGTTTAGGTTTGTTAGATCAGTGAGCAGTTTCTCGTTTTGTGAACAAGATGTAATCAAGGTGATTTGTGAATGAAATTTGATATTTATTGATTTCATACATGATTGAACGCTCAATCATTTTGTTACTCTTGGCCTATTCATTTGCAGTCAGACAGGGTCGTCGCGTTGGAAATCTTTTTTTAACCCACTGAAAAATATCCTCTAAATATTTTTCACATCGCAAAAAATCACGGTCCGTTATAGACGGATCCGCTTTTGTATGGGTTAAAAAAAGGGTTACCATGAAAGTCACATGGAACGTCAGTCCTGTGGGCTACCAGCTGATTAGCAAACGCTGCCCCTCATGCCATGGGGCGCAGGATTTCACGCCTTCCGGAGCCTTCCGGATCAATTCGCAAAAAAAAGTACTGGATGTCTGGAGTATCTATAAGTGCGTGCGCTGTGCCTGCACCTGGAATATCAGCCTGTTCTCTCGTTTGCCGATCGGCAAAATCAATCCGCAACTCTATGGGCAACTTATCACTAACGCTGAATCTGCCGTTCAGCACTATTCTCACGATCTGCAGGTTCTACGGCGCAACGGCGCAACGCTATCAGCGTTCGCATGAATTCGTTGTTGAAGAGCGGTGGCAAATCAGCCTTCTTCGCACTTCTCGCGTTTGGGTAAGAGTCAGACTGGAACGTACTTTTCAGGTCAGCTTGCTGGCGGTACTGCGCAGTCATCTGGGCCTGAGCGGCAACGAAATCCGCAAGCACCTTGATTCGGGAGATATTGCGGGTATTACGTTGAAGACGTTGAAAGCACGAAGATTAAGGCCAGAAGGATATACGCTTTATATCGCTGCGGAAGTTCTCCTGGCTCACAGGCGTATTCCATTGTCTGCAGGATCTGACCTGAGGAGAAAATAGCCAGTACCCCGGATAGTTATTCTATCCGGGGAGCTGCCTCGCAAAAATTGACTCTGGTTGCCATGAGAGGAAAAATGACCTTGCCTTTATTACTGGGTATTTATACAGTTTTAGCGTGTGTAACAACACGCTAATCGCGTCGATTGCAAGAGCGACGCCAGGCAATCCGAACGCCGTGACGGCGGAATCTGTGTTTACAAAGGAGAGAACGATGTCTGTGGATACCCGCAAGGAAGTGTTGTTTGTGCTGATCCCAGAGTATGCCGACTGGGAGTTTGCATTATTAGCGCCGGGGTTACGTCGGGGGTTTGGCGTATGGGAAACGCAATATGACGTTAAAATCGTCGCACCGGATGAGGGGCCTGTCACCTCTATCGGTGGGGTTCGTTGCCTGCCGGACTATACCTTTCAGACGATGCCAGAAGATTACGCCGCCCTCGTGTTGGTTGGCGGGCTTAACTGGTGGGGCGAAGAGGCACTGCGAGTGGTACCTCTGGTCGAACAGGCGCTTGCCCGGCAGTTAGTGGTTGGGGCTATTTGTGATGCATCGGCATTTTTAGGTGCCAACGGTTTTCTCAATGAGGCTGCTCATACATCAAACGGCCTGGCCTATCTCCAGGGCAGAGCGGGGTCAGCCTATCGTGGCGAAGCGCGATACCAGAACGTCCCTTCCGTGCGTGACGGCAACCTGGTGACTGCCAACGGCGTCGGTTTTGTCGATTTTACCTGCAATATGCTGGCCGCGTTAGACGCGGCGCAGGAAAAAGAGGTTGCAGCGATGAGAGCGGCGTTTACATCGGGAATGTTTCCTGAAGGTTGATGCGATACAAAGCGCGTCAGGAAGAGGGGCCTGGTTTTGCGCGCTTAGTGCACATCGGCATAATAAACGAACGCCAGCTTATTGCCGTCGGGGTCTCTGACATAGGCGCTATAGAAACCTTCACCGTACTGCGGGCGGTGTCCTGGCGCCCCTTCATCGGTTCCCCCCAGGCTTAGTGCCAGCGCATAAAGGTGCTGAATGTGTTCAACGGAACGCGCATTCAGCGCAACCATCACGCCGTTGCCGGTTGTTGCCTGCTGTTGGTTAAACGGCCTGCCAACGCACAGGCCGGTGGTGCGGTTTTCGCTGAATGTCCCCCATGATGCGCCTTCATCGCTCCGACCGCTCTGCGGGTGTCCCAGCATTTCCATCAACGGATCGTAAAAACGGACAGCTCGAGGCAGATCGTTGGTGCCAAGCATGATATAGGAAAACATGGAGCCTCCTGGATTTTCGCCTGAGTGATATGCCAATCTAGCAGTAATGGCGGTGACGCGGGTGCCGGCGGGTCAAAAATTCTACATCGATCGTGATTAATCAGCGCAGGCTCTTATCTGTGAATTCCTCAGGCACTATAAATGGACGATTGATTTTGATTCGATGGTTATGACATTTGAGCAGAAGCAGAGGCGGGAGGGATCCCTCCCGGCGTCTCAGCTCAGGTCGTGCAAATCTTTATCATTCGGCGGCAGCAGCGAAAGATCGTGGAAATCGACTTTGAGTCCGCTGCGTTGCGGCGTACAGCACATCACACCGACCTTTGCCGTCCCGGTTGGAAAAGGGCACAGGCGCAGCAGAGGCCAACGGTGACCGTCCGTGGAATATTGCAAGCGTAGCGAGGCGCAGCCAGAACTCTCGGGGATCTCCTGAATAGCTGCCGGTTGCCCAGTCTGATTTCCCCAGCGTCAGTACGCTGCCGATGGCGGGTGCACCGTCGTTATACTCAATACCCGCCTTAAGCCAATGTCGCTCATCCTGCATCACCATAATCCCCGCCTGGTCATACAGAGTGTCGAAATCAGCGCGTACCCGAACCTGGAAGGTGAAATCGCCGGAGACTTCCGTTGCGTATATATGCCCGGAAAAGCGCTCAAACCCGTACCAGGTTTCACGCCAGAAGTCAGTTTGCGCGTCGGTTACCACGCTGAGGACGCCATCCTTATCGGCCCATGTTGTCGGTTCGTTAATCCAGTGAAATGCCTGATGCATCATGCCTCCTGTTTCTGCTGAATAAGGGATATGAATAGTTCCGCGTCTTCGTCTGCCTGCTGCGCAAGGCATGCGTCCCACGCCTGGCTATCGGCATCACAAAAGCCGTGCTGTGCATTGAACATTCGACAGGGCACAGACGGCTTTTCTCCAGCTCATTGCGCATTGATGCCATAGATTTCGTGCAACAGAACGGTGGCTTTATCGTAATCAGGTAACATAAACGCACCTCTGTTGGATAAAAATGAGTTTGTCAGAAATTGAGAACCATCCTGAACTGGGTCAGAGCGTCAGGGTTGAAGTCTGCCAGTCCGGATGGTTTCCCGCTGCTGGTTGTCGCCGTGTATATGTCTACCTTTCCGGCGCAACCGTGCGCGACATTGCAGCAACGATAAGCATCAACACAGTGATAAAAATAAACGCATAGGTCAATGAGCTAAGATGCGCGACATAACCAATCAAGGCAGGCCCCGCCAGTACGCCCAGATACCCCATGGTGGTAATCGCAGGAACGGCTACGGACTGTGGCATGACCTGCTGACGTCCCACGGCTGAGAACATCGCCGGGACAATATTGGCGCAGCCTGCGCCGACCAGCACGTAGCCAAGCAGCGACAGCGACCAGGCGGGGACAAACGTCACCAGGCAAAAACCGATGGCGGCCAGAATGGAACCGCCAAATACCACCGGTACAAAGCCGAGGCGAGTGATAAGGCGGTCGCCGCTCAGGCGGACTGCGGTCATCGCTATCGCAAAGAAGGCAAAACCTAACCCGCCCAGGTTTTCCGGCATGCCGCGAACTTCGGTGAGAAAGACGGCGCTCCAGTCGAGCACCGTGCCTTCGGCCAGAAAGACCGCAAAGCAGATTATGCCGATCAACAACACGATGCCTCGCGGGATAGCAAATGCAGGTCCGCTGGACGGGTTGGCCCACGGTAAAAGACCTTTGGTACAGATGAGTAACAGCCCGGTGACGATCAGTGCAACAGTGATGGTGGCGGAGAGGACGGCAAGTCCGGCGGTCAGCAGGAGAGTCATCACCCCGGCACCGGCAATTCCCCCGACGCTGTACATCCCATGAAAGCCGGACATTAATGGTTTTTTTGCCTGGCGTTCGACGATAATCGCCTGAATATTCATGGCACAGTCCGTCACGCCGATGCCTACACCAAATATCAGCAGCATAAAACCGAGCAGCCGGGCATCGCTAATGATGGCCAGCAAAGGCATGGACACGATAACGATAGCCACTGACGACACAATCACCCGACGACAACCGTAGCGACTGGTCAGTATGCCGGTCAACGGCATGGCAATAAGCGCGCCCATCCCCAGGCACAGCAGCAGGGTACCGAGCATGGCGTCGTTAACTGCCGTGTTACTTTTGGCGAATGGCACGATCACCGCCCAGGTTGCGGTGGCAAAGCCTGAAATGAAAAATGCGATACGTGTTGCCAGGGACTGGCTGGCATTTGGAGCAGAAGCGTGCATTGATGTTCCTTGTCGTAAGATCGTAAGGCTTCCCTGTACTCAGTTGGCATCACGCCGATACCTTCAGAGAGGACTAATCATTCAGGTGCTCAATATTGCTCGAATGGTGTTTTCAGGGTGATTTTGTTGCTCGATTTTGCAATATTAGCGCAAGGGCAGCAAGCGTTGATTAGCTGAAGGCACTGGTCAGGATGTCCGTAGTATCACAGTCTGTTGCATGCTAAACGGGTATTATCATAATAACTGTGAATACTCTGAGCATGACTCTTGCGGGTAACTCACAGTAAAGGAACATCTTGCTTATTTTCAGGGAGAAATTCATGTTCGATCATACCGGCATCACCGTGACCCATTTTGAACGTAGTAAAGTTTTCTATACCTCGGCGCTCTCGGCCCTGGGCCTCGGGATCAGTAAAGCTCCACCGGGCGAGCGGGTGGGGTTTGGCAATTTACAAAAGACCGGGCTGGAGTTGGCGGCGGAAACCTTCTGGATAACCGTCGGGATCCCCTATGTACCCCGAACCCATATTGCCTTTCGTGCGCGTTCGGAAGAAGAAGTCGTGGCGTTTTATCACGCCGCTCTGAAAGCAGGTGGCCGTGACAACGGTTTGCCCGGTCTACGGCCCCAGTACGGCGGCGGCTACTACTCTGCATACGTTCTCGACCCCGATGGCTACAATATCGAAGCCGTTTATAGATACTAATGCGTCTGGAACTCTGGTCGCGCCAAATGGATATATAAGTTGTGAATCGGGATAAATTACTTCAGCTACTTAATAATCTGCATATCGATTATCGTTATATTGAACATCCGGCAATGAACAGCGTCAGCGATCGAGAGCACCATGCGGTGAAGCTCCCTGCGCAACTGCTTAAAAATATGCTCTTAAAAAACAGCAGCGGACGCCATTTCTATCTTTATATTCTCGATGGTGAAAAGAGGGCCGATCTCAAGGCGTTAGCCAGAGAAATTGGTGACTCCCGTCTCTCTCTGGCAACGCCTGGTGAGCTAAAGCAACTTATGGGGCTGGAGCCAGGCGAGGTTACTCCCTTTGCACTGCTAAACGATCCGGCTCATAAAATTAAGGTGCTGATTGATGCCTCGGTTGATGAACAGGGACTACTAGGTTTTCACCCACTGGTAAATACCGCCACAGTGTGCATTTCACTCAGCGCGCTCCATCAATTTTTACACTACTGTACGCATGCATCTCAGCAGGTCGGCGATGTTGCCAGTCACTGCGGCTAACCGCAAAAGAGTCGATCATTGTGATTTTTCTGGTCAGCACAAACGTGAAACAGCACATTGCTTCAATGCATCAAGTCGAGGTACCGTGGTTTTTTCAGCTGATTTTCTACCATGTTAGCGAGACCGTATGAATTTGAACCGTGCCGATATGGCCGATCTTATCTATTTTTGCGCCATCGCACGCCATCACAGTTTTAGCAAGGCAGCCATCGAGCTTGGCGTCAGCGCCTCGACGCTCAGCCACGCCCTGAAGGGGTTTGAGGCGCGACTGGGCGTACGTTTGCTGAACCGCACTACCAAAAGCGTCACTCTAACGGCGGCGGGTGAGAGCCTGGCCTGCGCGGTGAGCGAACCGGTAGCCTCGATCGATGCGGCGATCGAGCAGCTTAATCAGTTTCGCGACTCACCCGCAGGACGCATTCGGCTTAACGTCGCCGTTGAAGCCGCCACGCTGCTTCTGGCTCCCATTTTGCCGATTTTTGCTGAGCGCTATCCCGACATTGAACTAGATATTGCCGCCAGCAACCGCATTATTGATGTGACGGAAGAGCGTTTTGATGCCGGGATCCGCTACGGTGGAACAGTACCTGAGGATATGGTGGCCCAGCGCCTCTCCGCCGATGTTCGCTGGGTTGTCGCTGCGTCTCCGGCCTATCTCGCGCGGTTTGGAGAACCTCAGCATCCAGACGAACTGCATCACCATCGCTGCGTTAGCAACCGGCTGGGGAATAATCGTATTTATAAATGGGAGTTTGAGCGTGGTGAGGAGCAGCTCACCATAAAGGTCCCCCCTTTGCTGACGGTCGATCAGGCGGAAACCGGGGTGGTGGCAATATTGCAGGGATTCGGTTTGATGTACCTCCCGGAACCGCTGATTTCTCAGCACGTCAGCGAAGGGCGTCTGCGCCTGGTCCTCACTGACTGGGCTTCTTCCGGGCCGGGGTTCTATATCTATTACTCCAGCCGTCATCAGCTTCCCGCAGGGCTGCGCTTATTAATTGATCTTGTCAGAGAGTTAAAACCGCTGGGCCTGTAGCCTGATTGATGAAAATTACTCACAACCCCATTCGATAAGCGGGGGCTGGCTCCTTCGTAATGCACGCCTTACCCTTGAGGCAAAAGAGAAGGAGACCTCAATGAAATTACAACACCGCAGTATCCCCGGACTATTTTGCTTTTTGGCCGCCACCATCTTTTTTATCGGCTCTGTCAGTACCCGCGCGGTTGCAGAGACGAAAACCCTGGTGATTGTTTCTCACCCTTATCCGGAGCAATCGGTCATGACCAAAGGTCTTGAGACCGCAGCGCAAAGCGTACCCGGCGTGACCGTGCGTAATCTGGAGACGCTTTACGGTTATGACACGCGAAAAATCAATGCCGATGAAGAGCGACGCCTTATGCGTGAACACTCGCGCATTGTTTTCATTTTCCCCACTCACTGGTTCAACATTACGCCGATGATGAAAGCCTGGATGAACGATACCTGGGGCAGCGTGGGACCAGGGTCGTGGCAGGGCAAGGAAATGCTGATTGTGACCACCGCAGCAGGAGGCGACACGACCTACGGCGAGTCCGGGCGAATTGGCGTCAGCCTTGCCGACGTATTTATGCCGATGAAGGCCAGCGCCCTGCATACTGGAATGACCTGGCTTCCACCGCTGGTGTTTCAGAGCGCCACTCGCAGCCAGTTGCCTGAGTATCAGCGTCAGCTAGTGGAAAGACTCTCAAATTAATTTGCCCACAAGGAGTTGACCATGAAAGGTTTTATTGCCGTTGCTGCGATGTCACTTATTTTTGGCGATCCTGCCTGTGCTGAAGAAAAAAGAGGTACCAATATGACTCCATTTACTCCATCCGTATTGTCGACTACGGATATCCAGTCGGTCTCCCCGGCGCTTGCACGTTTTGGCAATGAAGTCCTGGCTGAGGATCTCTGGAAGAGAAATGAACTCTCGCTGCGCGACCGAAGCATCGTCACCATCGCTATTCTTATTGCCCGCAATCAGCCCGCAGAGCTGAAGCATTACGTTGAAATCGCCCTCGATAACGAGGTCACCCCGGCTGAAGTCTCTGAGGTGATTACTCACCTGGCCTTTTATTCCGGCTGGCCAAACGCCATGTCCGCCATCGCCGTGACGAAAGATATTTTTGCCACTCGTGGTATTAGCCACGAGCAGCTGGCGGCGGCCTCACCGACGCTGCTTCCCCTCAACCAGGAGGTTGAAAGCCAGCGTTCGGCCACGGTAGAAAAGAGCGTCGGCCCCATTTCCCCAGGGCTTGTAAAGTTCACCACCGATCCGCTTTTCCTTGACCTGTGGCAGAGACCGGGGCTGAAGCCGCGCGATCGCAGCCTGGTAACGGTGAGTGCGCTGATTGCTGCCGGGCAAAGTGCGCAGATTGGCTATCATCTTAATCGGGCGATGGACAACGGTCTTACGGCGCAAGAGGCCGGGGAGATAGTGACTAACGCGGCGTTCTATGCGGGATGGCCCAATGCTTTTTCCGCCGCGCCGGTGGTTGGCGAAGTTCTGCGCGCTCGCGGTCTGGTTAGATGAGCCTATGTTTAAAACTCTCAGCACCACGCTGTTTATCTTTGCCACGCTGACGGGTGTCGCATCGGCTAACGGGCAGGAGAACAGAGTGAAAATTCAGTTTGTTTTTAACGGAGTGAAAGTGGTTGGCTCTCTGGAGGAGAGCACCGTCGCACGCGAGTTTTTGGCGCAGTTACCCTTGACGGTGAAGCTTGAGGATTACGGCTCAACCGAGAAAATCGCCTGGCTACCGGCGAAGTTGCGCCAGGCAGACGCCCGGGAATCGATAACGCCGAAGCGGGGCGATATCGCGTATTACGCCCCTTGGGGAAATCTGGCTATTTTTCGTGAAGATTACCGCCATTCGCCGGGTTTAATAAAGCTGGGAAGAGTTGAGCAAGGGCTGACCTCACTTAACCTGTCAGGTGCTGAAGTGGTGACTATCACGCGTGATGAGGAGCCATAAACGGCTCCCTGCTTTATTAACCGTATTAAAAACATAGGTTTTTTGCTCAAGATGGGCATTGAGATAACCTTGAATGGCCGCTTTTAACAATGCGGTTGAGCCTATTCTTATTGATGAAATGGATTCATTATCACGTAAGACGACACTCATCCCGATCAAGCATCTGGTGCCTTCAAACGCACAGTGAAATGTGAACGTCCCGCATCGCCAAAAATCATCTACACTTTTTCAGCCAAACCATTTTCATGCCCACGAGACATGATAGCCACCAGACAGAACATTCAACCTTTATACCCGACTTACTGTAGGCGTCAGCCAGCAGCCTTGTTTTCTCAATAGAGGAGTTTGTAGCATGGCATTTGTGACAACCAAAGACGGCGTTAATATTTTCTATAAAGACTGGGGTTCCAGGGATGCGCAGCCCATAGTGTTTCACCATGGCTGGCCGTTAAGCGCGGATGATTGGGATAACCAGATGCTGTTTTTTCTGGCTGAAGGCTTCCGGGTGATTGCTATTGACCGACGCGGTCATGGTCGCTCAGATCAGGTGAGTGAAGGTCATGATATGGATCATTACGCCGCGGACGCTTCGGCTGTGGCGGAACATCTGGATCTGCATAACGCCGTGCATATCGGGCATTCTACCGGCGGCGGGCAGGTTGCGCGCTATGTTGCACAGTATGGCCAACCGCAGGGTCGGGTTGCCAAAGCGGTGCTTATCAGCGCCGTGCCGCCGTTGATGGTCAAAACGGACAGCAATCCAGGCGGTACGCCTGTTGAAGTTTTTGATGGTTTTCGCCAGGCGCTGGCTGCTAACCGCGCGCAGTTTTATCTCGACGTCGCTTCCGGGCCTTTTTATGGCTTTAACCGCGATGGCGCAGAAGTGTCACAAGGCACCATTCAGAACTGGTGGCGGCAGGGCATGATTGGCAGTGCGCAGGCACACTATGAGGGGATTAAGGCGTTTTCTGAAACCGATCAGACCGAGGATTTAAAAGCCATTACGCTACCGGTACTGGTTATGCAGGGGGATGATGATCAGGTTGTTCCCTATCAGAACGCGGCGATATTGCAGGATAAACTACTGTCTGATAGCCAGCTGAAAATTTACCCCGGCTATCCGCACGGTATGCATACCACCCATGCGGATGTGATTAACGCCGATCTGCTGGCGTTTATCCGTTCGTAGCCCGAAGCTGAGAGAAGAAAGGCCGCTATCTGGCGGCCTTAATCGAAGCGTCAGGCCTGATTCAGGCTCTCATGTTGGAGGATTTTCAGTAACTCATCCTTCAACAGAAGTTTTTCTTTCTTCATATGAACAAGTTCAAGACTGTATCCTTTGCCGTCAGCTCCTTCTATCCGGGAAATATCGTGATCGAGCGCGTTATGTTTTTCGAATAGCGATTGAAAGCGTGAGTGCGAGGTTTTCAATCGAGAAATCAACTCTCTGTGTTCTGGAAACATGTACCTTCCTTGTTGATAGAAAAAGGTGTGTACGGAGACACACACGTTTAGATTAACCACAGCAATAAAATGGTAATGAGAACGGTGTCGCGTTTATGTTACAGGTCAAAGGAATTTCAGGCGCTGAGGAGAGGGGGCGTAGCTAAGAGCCTATGTCATTAGGCTCTTAGCCGCTGGAGGGGTTTTTAGTAATTAAATGGAATCCGCCAGGCGGTCGACAACAACTCGTCCGCTATTATCAAACTGCGTTATGCGGTAATTCACACAATACGAACGACGGGTAGTAAACTGATTAAATAAGGCCACGCGGCCTTTTTTGTCGCCGTTGCTATTAATAATGATCCATTCAGTGACATCCGTTGCGTTTATCTTATCGTCGCTTGCGCATTGTTGTTCAACAAGGCGATCTTCTTTTTCTACCAACAAAAAATCTCGTAACATTTACTTATCTCCGCTCATCATTGTTTTTAACAATACTCCTTTTATCGATTCATTCAATTAAACATTTTAATCAATTAATGTAATTATTAGCCTGAAACTTATTGTTTTACTTGAGTGTTCATTTCTCTGTTTTTAAAGGTAAAATAATTAATTCATGACGCAAAGGGGCAGGTTTTATTCCATCAGAATAACTTTCCCTTTGATAAAATTGTATGTGACAACGTCACTTCACCTGAAGTGCACAACGCGTAATCAAGTAATAATGGGGCACGCTTGACGGGTTAAAACTTGAACATCAGACCTGGCTCACAGATAAGAATTTTGTATTATTGATGCGAACTTGATCACTTGACTGGACAAGTGGCGCTATCCTATGTTGAAAGCACCTTCTTATCCGTTCCGGGGAGCAAGAAACATGGGCATCATTCGTACCTTAAACGGCGATATTGCCGCTAATCAACTGGGCGTGACCTACAGCCACGATCATATCTACTGTATTCCGCCTTATTGGGCAGAACGTCAGGATGACGACCTTTTGCTGGATGACCCGCGGGCTTCCGAGCGTGAGTTAAGTGATTTCCGTCTGGCTGGTGGCAACGCTATCTACGACGCCACCGCCCCGGATTACGGTCGCCATGCGGCAACCGTCGCCGAAATGGCCCGGCGTCAGCAACTGCACATTATCGCCACCGCCGGTTTTAACAAAGGCTTTCTGTGGAGCAGCCTGCGTCCAGGTTTTTCACAAAGTTTTGCTGACTGGATTGCCAATTCAGAAATTGATGAACTGGTTGAGCACGTCTGCCACGAAGTCACCGAGGGGATCGAAGGAACCCCGCATCGGGCCGGGGTAGTGAAGTGTGGTACGGGATATAACACGATTTCTCCGTTAGAGAGAAAAACCATGGAAGTCATTGTCCGCGCCCAGCAGCGCACTGGCGCACCGATGCACAGCCATACGGAAATGGGGACCATGGGATTAGAACAGGCGCAGATTTTTACTCGTCTGGGGCTGGATCTTTCCCGTTTATGTTTTGCCCATATGGATCGCAATCCCGATCCCTGGCTGCACCGTCAGATCGCCAACACCGGGGCGTTTCTCTCTTTTGACGGTATCAGCCGCATCAAATATCACCCTGAACACATCCGCACCCAGGCCATTCTGGCGTTATGCCAGCGGGGTTACCAAAAACAAATCCTCATCGGTGGCGATTTTGCCCGCAAATCGATGAGCGCGCATTACGGCAAAGGGGGGCTGGGGCTGAAGTTCATCCTTAGCGACTGGCGACCAAGATTCATTGAAGAGGCGCGGGAGGCAGGGTTTGACGGCGAAGCGTTACTGCATGATTTCTTTGTCGAAAATCCTGCGCGTTACTTCGCTTTTGGTTAAGGAGAGGTGCAATGAAGCTGCACCATTTAAATGAACGTGAAGCCCGGCTCGCACTGCAGAAGGCGCAGATTGCCTTGCTGCCGCTGGGTGCGGTCGAGCCACACGGCGATCACCTGCCGCTGGATACCGACAACCTGCTGGCCGAGCGCTTTTGCGCGTTGCTCGATGAACAGTTGGGCGAGTGCGCGCTGAGCCTGCCCGTTATTTCCTACAGCCAGGTGTGGTCGCTGCGCGGTCACGCGGGGGCCATTGATATCGGCAATGAACAACTGACGTCGATGCTGGTGTCGCTGGCGGAGAATATGGCCGGCTACGGCATTACCACCACGGCGGTGATTAACGCGCATTACGGCAATTTTGACGCCATTAAAGCAGCTTCCCGCCAGCTTAAGGAGAAAGGCATCACGCTGCTCAGCTACAGCTGGGCAGGTATGGAGCAGGAGGTGCAAAAGCGGCAAACTTCGGCGGTGGCTTATCCCGGCTATATGCATGCCGATGAGGTCGAAACCTCGCTGATGCTGGCGCTGGCCCCGGAGTTTGTCACCATGGCGAACGCCCGTGCGCACTATCCGGTATTTCCACAGAATTTCCGCTATCAACCGATTCGCTGGACCGAATTTTCTGATTACGCCGTGCTGGGCGACCCCACCTGCGCCTGCGAAGAGAACGGACAAGCCTATGTTCAGCAGGCGCTGGAGACCACCTTAGCCTCTATTCGCCACCACTTAACGCAAGGAGCCGCCGATGATCGAAAGCCAGTCGATAAACGTTGATTGCCCGGCCAGCAGCCCGGAGGAGGCGATCCGCGAAGCGGGGAACGCGCTCTGTCGCGCGGGAGCCTGTAGCCCGCAATACGTTCAGGCCATGATCGATAGCTACCGTGAGCTTGGCCCCTATTTTGTCATTGCGCCGGGGCTGGCGCTGCCGCATGCCCGTCCCGAGCAGGGGGCAATTAAGGCGCAAATCAGCCTAATCAGGCTGCGCGAGCCGCTGGCGTTTGGCCATGCGGAAAACGACCCGGTGCAGGTGGTGCTGGGGCTTTCAGCGACCAGCAGCGATGCACATATCCATCTTATCCAGCATATCGTGACCGTGCTGAGCGATGAACATAACCTGCATACCCTGATGCATTCTCACGATCCTGAACAACTTTATCAGCTGTTAGCCAGCGCGTCGTAGGCTGCTCGCAGCGTTTGTAGCTTAATTAACACGGAGTGAATAGCGATGAAAATTCTGACAGTCTGTGGTTTAGGTATGGGCTCGAGCCTGATTTTAAAAATGAACGTCGAAACGGTGTTAAAACAGCACGGTATTCAGGCCTCCGTTGAACATATGGATGTTTCCTCAGCCGCATCGGCTAATGCCGATGTGGTGATCACCAACGCCGAGCTGGTGGACAATCTAAAACATCTGTCCTGCCCTGTGGTGGTGGTGAACAACTATATCGACAACGCTGAAATAATCCGGGCATTGACGCAGGCCAATATTCTGCAACCGGGAGCGTTGTCATGAGTGAATTCCTTGGCGTTCTGCGCTGGATAACGATCAATATTTTTGGTGAGGCGTCGATTTTAATTGGCCTGATTGTATTACTGGGCCTGGTGCTACAAAAGAAACCGCTCGCTGATATTGTTTCCGGCACTCTGAAAGGCATTCTGGGCTTTCTGATTATCGGTGCGGGAGCGGGGATTATTGTTTCCGCGCTACTGATTTTTCAGCCTATCTGGACCGAGGTCTTCGGTCTCAGTTCGATGAACCTGACCAATATTATCGGCCAGGCGCGCTTTAGCGAACGCTACGGCAGCAGCGTGACAATTGCCATCGCCGGGGGATTCGCCATCAACCTGCTGCTGGCCCGGCTCACGCGCTTTAAATATATCTATCTCACCGGACACATGATGTTCTGGACCACAATGATTTTTGCCGGGGTAATGGTGAACACCGAACCCGGTATTTCAGCGGTGCAGTTAACACTAATGCTGACGGTGATTATGGGCCTGTACTGGACGTTACAACCTGCGCTGGTCCAGCCCTGGGTACGCAAAATTACCGGTAACGACAACGTGGCGCTGGGGCATACTTCGGCCTCGGTGGCTCTGCTTGGGGCGCTGTTTGGACAGCTATTTGCGCGTAATAAAATCAGTTCTGAGGATATCAAAGTCCCAAAAAAGCTCGGTTTTCTGCGCGATTCCAACGTGGTGACCGCATTAACAATGTCGCTGCTGTTTTTTATCGGCACCTTTATTCTGCAAATAAAAGGCACGCCAAAAGCCGCTGAAATTCTTGCCCAATCTGGCGATCTGAGCTTCTACATCTACGCCCTGAAACAGTCGCTGATGTTTACCGGCGGCATCGCCGTGGTGCTGCTTGGCGTGCGTATGTTTATTGGTGAAATGGTACCGGCGTTTAACGGCATTGGTTCGCGGCTGGTTCCCGGTGCAAAACCCGCGCTGGACTGCCCAATTCTGTTTAACTTTGCGCCAAATGCGGTGGTGCTGGGCTTTGTCGGCGCGTTTATTGGCTCGCTGCTGTGGCTCACCCTGATTGGCCGCTATACCGGCTATGTTTTTATTCCCAGCATGATCGTGATTTTCTTTCACGCCGGTACTGCAGGGGTGTTCGGCAATATTACCGGTGGCTACAAAGGGGCGTTGCTGGCGGGATTTATCACTTCAACGGTCGTCGCGTGGGGGCAATATTTCTGCGTGACTGGTTTTATCAACAACACCATTCCTGATACCGCATTATGGGCAGGCGACAGCGATATGTTTGTTCTTGCGCCGCTTATTCACCTTTTGACCAACATGCTGACGTTCTGAGGGGGAGAAAATAGATGAGCGATGCATTGAAGCAGTATTACAGCCAAATCCGCCAGAAGCTGGCTGTTCTCGAACAACACCCAGATGAGTTACTGCAGGCGGCGGAAATGATGGCGCAGAGCATCCTGGCACAGCGCAATATCTTTGTTTTCGGGGCCAGCCACGCCGGAATTCTGGCGGAAGAGATGAGCTATCGGGCAGGCGGTCTGGCCATTATCAATCCGCTTTTCACTCCCGCTCTGATGCTTAACGTCAGGCCATTAACGCTGACCAGCGCGGTGGAGAATGTCGAAAATCTGGGGCGAGTGCTGGTTGAACAGTCACCGCTGCGCGCGGGTGATACGCTGTTGATTCATTCAGTCTCTGGGCGAAACGCGATTACAATTGATGTCGCCATGGCGGCGAAAGCCTGTGGGGCAAAGGTTATTGCTATTACCAGCCTCGCAACGGCGGCACGGGTGACGTCGCGCCACTCCAGCGGCAAGCTGCTGGTCGATATTGCCGACATCACCATCGATAACCACTGCGAGTACGGCGATGCGTCCGTTAGCCTTCCGGGCCTGGCGCAAAAAGCCGCGCCGCTCTCCACCATTATGGGCGCGACGATTGCCAACAGTCTGGTTCTGCGCATTTGCGAAATCATGCTGGAAAATGAGTGCACGCCGCCCATTCTCGCCAGTGCAAACATAGACGGTAATCAGGCGATAAATCAGGATATACTGAGCACATACAGGAGCCAGATACACTACCTCTGAGTGGAGCACAAGTATGTTTGAGTCGGATGGACTCCCTCTCTATTTAAGGATAAAAGACGTTATCCTGCAGCGGATCCTCTCTTTTACCTATGACGATAAACTCCCGGGTGAGCTGTTGCTCGCCGGGGAGTTCAAGGTCGCGCGCGGCACTATTAAACAGGCGATAGATTCGCTGGCCAGCATTGGCATGGTGTATCGGGAGCAGGGTAAAGGGACCTTTATCAACCGCGATGCGCTGCAGAAATACTACACCGACCTCCCGGACGTACTGACCACCTTTGATGGGCCCGGCACGGTTGAGGTGGAAGTACTGTCGCTAATTTCGACGATGGCCGATCGCCAGGTGGCGGAGCAGATGGGGCTGGATTTAGGCAGCCAGCTGATGCGCCTGGAGCGGATGTTGGTGCAGGGGGAAAAACCGGTCGGCCACGTTCTGACCTGGCTAAATGGGCGAATTTATAACGATCTTAGCCACGTCGACGGCAGTCGGTCGCTATATAAGCAACTACGGGAAACCTTCGGTTACTCGCCAGCCAACGCCTCGGAGTGCTATACGCCGGTTTGCTGCGATACCCGCACGGCAGGATTGTTAAATATTGAGCCAGGCCGCCCGCTGTTTCGCATTGAGCGCGTCGCCCGCGATCTGGATGACGTGGTGCTTGAATACAGCGTCACGCATACCCTTGATGCCAGCCTGTCGCTACAGATCGCCACCAGCCAGAGCAGCGTGAGCCAACAGTGGAACTGTACGATTGATAAAGGGCGCTAATCCGCCTCCCAGGCGAGAATATCGCCTGGCTGACACTCCAGCGCCTGGCAAATTTTTGCCAGCGTATCAAAACGAATACCTTTCACCTTTCCCAATTTGAGCAGCGACAGGTTCTGCTCGGTGATCCCGACATAAGCCGCCAGCACCTGTTGTCCTCTTCACCGCGGTGACGTAATATACGAAACATATATAAATCGTTATGGTACGTATAAATGGGAATTGTAAAAATTTCGGACCTGCTGCACGACGACATCCGTGACGCCAGCAAGGCGATGTCGCGTTCGGTCAACGCGCAGGCGGAGTATTGGATCCGCCTTGGGATGATGAGCGAGCTCTATCCTGAGCTTAACCATCAGCAAATTAAACTGATGATGCTGAAGTCGGGTTCTGACCGTTTACTGGAGGTAATCAATGCTATCAATTCCCATTAAAACGGCAGACGAACTTGCCAGACAGCGCCATGCTGGCGAACTGCTGGCCTCGGTTTTCGACATGCTGGATGGCTTTATTGAACCCGGCGTCACCACCATGGCTATCAATAACCGGGTTGAGGATTTTATCGTCAACGACCTGCATTCGCGCCCGGCCAGCAAAGGCCAGTATGATTTCCCCTACGTGCTAAATACGTCGATCAATGACGTGGTTTGCCACGGCATGCCGAAGGAAACGGAACATCTAAAATCCGGAATGATTGTTAACGTTGACATCACGCTGGAAAAAGGCGGGCTGATTGCCGACTCCAGCAAGATGTACCTGATTGGTGATGTTTCGCCACTGGCTCGTCGGCTGGTGAAGAAAACCTATGAAGCGATGTGGAAGGGGATCAAGGTCGTTAAACCGGGCGCGACGTTAGGCGACATCGGCCATGCTATCCAGTCCTATGTTGAAAGTAATGGCTACAGTGTGGTCAGAGAGTACTGCGGCCACGGCGTCGGTATCGAAATGCACGAAGATCCTCAGGTGCTGCACTACGGCAAACCCGGCACCGGTGCGGTGCTCGAAGAAGGGATGGTGTTTACCATTGAACCGATGGTGAATCAGGGCGATAGCCGGATAAAAAACAAAAAAGACGGCTGGACGGTGGTCACCCGCGATAAAAAACTTTCGGCACAGTGGGAACACACCATTGCCGTCACCGCGCAGGGGTTTGAAGTATTGACGCTGCGTAAAGGCGAAGCGATCCCGGACTAAGCCAGACAACAGGTTTCAATCCCACCGACTGAAACCTGTTTAACTCCCGCCAGTGGCGACTACATCGCTGTTTCTTTACGCCCCATATAGCGCTCCTTCCACAATGCACCCGCCACGCCGATATCCAGGAACGGGGAGGGTGGCATAAAGTTTGCTTGCCCCAGCGACTGCATGGCCGCGATCAGCGGGTTATCCTGCCCCAGTGCCAGGTCGGCGAGCAGCGTCCCGGCGATGGTTTGTTTTGACACCCCAGCACCGTTGCAGCCTCCTGCGGTCCACACCTGCGGCGCAAGTCGCCCCCAGACTGGCGCACCGTTGCGGGTCACGCTAATAGTCCCGGACCAGGTCCTGTCCAGCGGCACATCTCTCAGTTCCGGGTAGGCATTGTGGAACAGCGCCAGATGCTGGCGCGCGGCGTTGGCGGTTTGTCCCGCAGTGATGACGCCCCGCAGCGCCGGATCGACATGCTGGCGGATCAGAAAGCGGTGATCCTGGGTATAGCGCAGCGTGGCCCCGGCGATGGCATTCACCGGCGTCAGCCCCCAGCTTTCCATTGCGGGCAGGCGTTGGCGCTGCTCAGGCGTGAGCGGGGCTGTAATGCTGGCATAAGTCGCCATTGACGCCTGCCGGCTTATTACCGGGGATAGCTCGCGGGAGAGCGCATTGGTCGCCAGCATAATCTGCCTGGCCTGAATCGTTCCCTGTAGGGTTGTCACCCTGATGCCGCCGTTTTCGTTGTGAATAGCCAGCGCAGGCGTCTGATGGTAAACCGTGACGTTTTCCGGGAGATGGCGCGCGAGGCCCGCAATCAGTTTTGCCGGGTTAACCAGAATACAGCTGGGGGTATAGATGCCTTTACTGTAGATCCGGGTCCCTAACTTCTGATACAGCTCTTCGCTATTCAACAGGCTGTAGGGTTCCTGCATAAGCTGAAGATTATCAACGTACTCCTGCATAATGGCTTCGCTGGAGGGGTCAATCTGACAGTGATATTTGCCAACGTTTTCCCACTCGCACTCAATCTGCTGCGCGGTCACTGTTTCTTCTAACAGGCGGATCCCTTCCTGGAGCAGGGCACGATAGTCCTGCGCTTTTTTCAACTCGGCGGTAGAGCTACCGATATTATGCGGCAGGCCAATAACAAACCCTGAATTTCGGGCGGAGGAGCTGGTCGCCGCAGATTCGGCGTCGATAAGCACAATTTTCAGCTGTGGGTTGAGACTGGCTAACCTGCGGGCAAAACTCACGCCAGCATAGCCAGAGCCAATGACGACCCAATCAGCATTGATGTCTCCGCTCAGCTGCGGTCGTATTTGGCGGTCAATCTCATTAAGCGGCCATCCCACCTGATTTTGATTGAAAGGGATTGATGCAAATTTCACGGTTATTCTCCCTGTGGCAAAAACACCTGCATGGCAGATGTGAATAAGCTCGCCGGACTTCGCTTTGTTGGTCTGGATATCGAGTCGGCAAGTACAGCATGCAGCCAGGACATTCCCTGAATAATCAATATTCTGAATGATAATCACCTAAGCAACATTTTGCAGAATAACAAGGAACAGTCAAAATAACACCTCTCGCCATATGGATATAAATTCATCTTGCGCTGATATTTATTGCTAGCAATGATGCTATCTTGGTATGGATGTTGCTGCTGACAGGTACCCCCCCTGAACAAGAGGCGTTACCATGCCAACACCCGATATCATCTGGGAACTTGACTATCATCAGCGTTTCCCCTGGCGTTCTGCCGCCAATACCCCCGCGATGACCTGGCCAGAAGGCAAGCGGCTGGCGCTGTATGTGGCCATCAATCTTGAGCACTTTGCGTTCGGCTGCCAGGAGGGGGCAAAGCTCTCTCAGGCGGCAAACCAGCTCGATGTTCTTAACTACAGCTGGCGGGATTATGGCAACCGGGTCGGTGCCTGGCACCTGGCGGACCTGTTTGATGAATTGGCGATCCCGCCTGCGGTTATCAGCAATACGGCAATCCTCGATTACTGTCCGGACCTGCTGGAGCGCTGGCTGTCGCTATCTGATAGCGAGCTGATTGCCCATGGTCACACCAACTCCCAGCGCCAGGGCGACCTTGCCCCGGCGGATGAAGAGCGCCTGATTGGCTACTGTCAGCAGCGGCTAAGTAAATTCCAGGGAAAACCGGTCGCCGGTTGGCTCTCTCCCTGGATTTCTGAAAGCCCGCACACCCCTGATTTCCTGCATCGGCAGGGATTTCGCTATAACCTGAACTGGGCGCATGATGACCTGCCAACACCGATGCAAACTGCCAGCGGTACGTTGCTCTCGGTACCTTATCCGCAAGAAATCAACGATATCCCAACCATTATTCCCAATGGTGTCTCTATCGAGACATTCTGCCGGATGATTGAAGATCAGTTCAGCGAACTCCACCAGCGTAGTTGCCAGCAGCCACAGGTGATGGGTATTGCGCTGCATCCTTATATCGTCGGCCAACCATTCCGTTTGTATCACCTTAAGCAGACCCTGGCGCGTCTGGTTGCGCAGTGCGATGACGTCTGGCTCACCACGCCGGGGGAAATAGCCGAGCACTATCTCACCCAGGCGTCATAACGAAGCAGGGCCTGCACCGTAAACAGACTTATTGAACCGAAGCAGTGCACTTAATTGAGGAGAAGTACGATGACAACCATACATGAACAGGCCGTCGCGATTGTAAAAGCGTTCCTTGAGGCCTCAATGGCGCCGGACCCCGATCGTGCCGCCGCGTTGATGGCGGAAAACGTCCAGATAACGTTTACCGGTAAGCGGCGTATGGCCCGCGTCCACGAGGTGACGGCGTTTAATGCCGCCCGTTATCGCTGGGTCAAAAAGCAGCCCGGCGACTTCGAATGGATGGCTAAAGGCGACGATCATACGGTGATTTATTGCACCGGCACGCTCTATGGCTGCTGGCCGGACGGCCGCGAGTTTGAAGGTAATCGCTACCTTGACCGTTATGAGGTAAAGGGCGGGAAAATAACCATGATGGACGTCTGGAACGACAGCGCCGAATGGATCCTTGAGCATGATTCGAAGCAAAAATAGACAACATGGCATTGTTATTGCAATTGCTAGCAATGTTATTAGCAAACAATTCGAGTGGTGAATGATGAAAAAATTAGTGTTATCGCTGCTGGTAGGAAGCATGGTCGGGCTAATGTGTCAGCAGGCAAGTGCTGAAAATGTGGTTCGTTGGGCGACCGATGCCGATATCCCGACGCTGGATCCAGATGCGTATGCCTCGACCAAGGCGTTGACCTTCCAGAATCATATTTATGAAGCGCTGGTGCAGCGCGATGATAATCTGCAAATTCAGCCCTGGCTGGCGACCAGCTGGCAGCAGACCGGCGATACGACGATTCGTTTTAAGCTGCGTGAGGGCGTCAAATTTCACAACGGCAACGATTTTACCGCCGACGATGTCGTGGCCTCGGTGGCCAGGGTGACCGATCCTGCCTCGGGCATTCGTGCCAACGCCTCGACGATTAAAAACGCGGTGGCCATCGATAAATATACTGTTGATATTCATCTGGTGAAGAAAACCGGTATTGCGCTGAATGAGCTGACCGGCGTAATGATCATGGATAAAGAGTGGCTAACCGAGCACAACGCCCTCAAACCGACCGATATCAGTCAGGGAACGGAAGGTTATGCCACCAACAATACCAACGGCACCGGGCCGTTTATTCTGCAAAGCCGTCAGCGTGATACGCAAATGGTATTGGTACGCAACCCGAACTGGTGGAATGCGGCCCACGGCGGCAATATCGATAAGATTGTATTTAAGCCGGTGACCTCTGACGCTACACGCCTGTCAGGACTGCTGGCGGGAGAATACGATCTGGTAACGTCGGTACCGCTGCAAGATATTCCGCGTCTGCAGAGTAATCCAAAGATCAATATGCAGATCAGCCCGTCGCTGCGGGTGGATTATTTAAGCCTGAATATGCGCGACAAGCTTAACGCTAAAAATGAGAAGGCCGAAAACCCGCTGCAAGATTTGCGCGTGCGCCAGGCGTTGCTGATGGCTATCAACCGCGAGGCGATTACCCAGAAGGTGATGCGCGGCCTGACGAAGCCCACCAACAACTATCTGGCGCCGGATATTCCGGGTTACAACGCGGCAAGCAGCCCGGATATTGCCTACGATCCGCAAAAGGCAAAGGCGTTGCTGGCCGAAGCGGGCTACCCAAACGGCTTTAATCTGGCCTTTGATTGCCCGGAAGGCACCTATATTAATGCGGCGCAATGGTGCCAGGCGGTACAAAGCTTCTGGGCCAAAATTGGCGTCAAAACCAACCTAAACGTGCATCCGGCCAGCGTCTATGACCCGATCCTGGTCAATGGCCGCACCGATGTTGGCGTACTGGGCTGGGCCAACCTGCCGATCATGGACCCTTACAGCGTGGCGGTGCAGCTACTGCATACCAATGACGGTAAAAACTTGGGCACCTTTAATATTCCACGCTACAGCAATAGTGAAGCCGATAAGCTTATCGACCAGTCGGTGGGTGAACTCGATAATACGAAGCGTATTGCTTTACTCAGCCAGGCGGTGGCAATTGCCAATAAAGACCTGCCGTTCCTGCCGATGCATTTTGAACCGGTGGTGTGGGCCATGAATAAAAATCTACAATTAAAACAGACGCCAGATAACGTACAGCGACTTTGGTACGGTAACGTTACGCCATAATTAATTGTCTGCGGAATATTCATTGTTGGGGGGTAAATATCCTCGGGCTACCCGTACAGGTAATAGGGCGATGTTGCTCCCCATTTATTCGCGCAGACCATTATTTTAATTCGGAGGCAATAATGTTGTTTTTATTGCGTAAGCTATTTCAGGCAGCGATGTTGCTGGCCGGTGTCGCGCTGATCTCTTTTATTCTGTTTCAGTATCTTGGCGACCCGGTGGCGAATATGCTACCGGAAAGCGCCACGGAAGTGGAACGAATGCAGCTACGGGCCAGTCTGGGGTTAAATGACCCGGTATTTGTGCAGTTTTTACATTATATTTCCCGTTTGCTGCACGGTAATTTCGGCATCTCATATTACAACCAGGTATCGGTATTTCAGCTCATTATGGAACGCCTGCCGGCAACCCTGGAACTGGTGTTTGTCGCGGTGGTCATTTCGCTGGCCGTCGGCTTTCCGCTGGGCGTCTGGGTTGCCATCACGCGCAACAAAATCCTTCGCGAGGGGGTGCAGATCCTCTCGCTGATTGGCGTCTCGCTGCCGTGGTTCCTGATAGGCATTATGCTAATTATCGTCTTTTCAGTCTGGCTGGGCTGGTTCCCCTCCAGCGGTCGCGGCGAAACCGTCAGAATGGGCTTCTGGTCGAGCGGCCTGCTGACCGCATCCGGTTGGCGCTCGATTGTGCTGCCGTCGCTGTCACTGGCGCTGTCAATGATTACCATCATTATGCGTCTGGTGCGCACGGAAATGCTGGAAGTGATGAAAGCCGATTACATTAAATTCGCCCGCGCGCGCGGCATTGAAAATTACCGCATCTGGTTTCGTCATGCCCTGCGTAATGCATTATTGCCGGTAGTCACGGTCATTGGTTTACAAATTGGTGGGCTGATCGCCTTTGCGATTGTTATTGAGACCGTTTTTCAATGGCCGGGAATGGGGTTGCTGTTAATTCAGTCCATTAATTACGTTGATGTCCCGGTGCTGTCTGGCTATCTGTTATTTATCGCCCTGATATTTATTGTGATCAATACCATCGTCGATCTGCTGTATTACCTGATCGACCCACGTATGCGCGCGCAATAAGGAGCTTCGATGCAACCTCATCATTATTCAGATACGGCGGCGGGGCGAAAATTTACCACCCGTCTGGTGGCGCGCTGGCGCTCTTTTCTTGATAGCGATTTTTTTTGGTTATTCTGGCAAAGCAAAAGCGCGGTAGTCGCCTTTACCTGCTGTGCACTGATATTACTGTGCTCTTTATTCAGCCATTGGATCGCGCCGCACAATGTTTTTGATACCGCCGGTTTCGACTTAATGGACTCAGAATTACCGCCTGCATGGATGAACGGCGGCGAACCACGCTTCTGGCTGGGTACCGATGTGCAGGGGCGGGATATTCTCTCGTTGATGCTGTACGGCCTGAATATCTCGCTGATTATCGGGGGCCTGAGCGTGCTGGCCTCCGTGGCTCTCGGCGTCGCGCTTGGAGTTCTCAGCGGCTACTTCGGCGGCGTGGTGGATACGCTGATTATGCGTTTTGCCGACGCCATGCTCAGTATTCCCACCATTATGTTCACCCTGCTGGTCAGCGGTGTCGCGCGCGTCGCCATCCCAAAAGAGTATATCGGCCATTTTGCCCCGGCTATCCTGATTGGCGCGATTGCCCTGACCGGCTGGATGCAATACGCCCGCACGGTGCGCAGCCTGACTTTACTGGAAAAGGGGCGGGAATACGTGATGGCGTCGCAAATAAGCGGCGGCAGCCACCTGCATATCATGTTGGCGCACATTGTGCCTAACGTAATGCGTCCGGTGCTGGTGATGGCGACGCTGCACCTTGGTGTCGCCATTCTTACCGAAGCCACGATGTCCTTTCTCGGCGTCGGTATGCCGCCGGACCAGCCTTCGCTCGGTACGCTTATCAACGAAGGCAACCAGTATCTCTTTTCCGGGCAATGGTGGATTGTGCTGTTTCCCGCCACCCTGTTGGTCATTCTTTCGCTGGCGTTTAACGTGCTGGGCGACTGGCTGCTCAACGCCCTCAACCCTAAGCTACGCTAAGAGGAACGACGATGACGGCTTCTCCACGGGCGTTACTGGAAGTGAAAAATCTGAGTATTGAATTCCTGCACCGCAAAGGCAACCTGCAGGCGATTCACGATCTGACGCTGGCGATGCAGCCGGGAGAGATCCTCGGCATGGTGGGCGAATCGGGCGCGGGGAAATCCCTGACCGGGGCGGCTATCGCCGGATTGCTGCAAACCCCAGGACGCATCCGCGCAGGTGAAATCTGGTTTGCCGAAAAGCGTATCGATAATCTGGACGATGAAGCCCGGCGTCAGCTACGGGGTAAAGCGATCAGTTGCATCTTTCAGGACCCGCTTACCAGCCTGAACCCGGTGCTGACCATCGGACAACAGATAATTGAAACCATCCGTACCCATCTTCCCTTGTCGACTGACGAGGCGCGGGAGCGGGCGGTCGCGCTGCTAACGGAAGTGGGGATCAACAGCCCACGTCAGCGCATCGATCAGTATCCGCACCAGCTTTCCGGCGGGATGCGCCAACGGGTGGTGATTGCGCTGGCGCTGTGCGTCGACCCGCAGCTGGTGATTGCCGATGAACCCACCACGGCGCTGGATGTGTCGGTACAGGCGCAGGTCCTGGGCGTGCTGCGCCGGTTATGCGAACAGCACGGAACGGCAGTAATGCTGATTACGCACGATATGGGGGTGGTGGCGGAGGTCTGCTCAAGAGTGGCGGTGATGTACGCTGGGCGCATTGTCGAAACCGGGCCCGTCGCCAATGTGATTCGCCATCCTCAGCACCCCTATACGCGCGGGCTGATTCAGTCCATTCCGTCAATGAACGAAAGGCGCGAATACCTGATGCAAATCGATGGCGCAATGCCGCGCCTCAATGCTCTGCCGCAGGGCTGCGCGTTTAATCCCCGCTGCCCGCATGCCAGCGCACAATGCCGTGAGCAGCAGCCCTTGATGCATCACCGACAGGAGGCCCAGTTGGCCTGTTTCCATCCGCAAGGAGAATCGTTATGAACGAGCCATCGGGGCTGCCACCTGAAGTGGTGACCATTCGCGATCTGCATATTCGCTTTAGCCTTGGGCGCGAGAAAAAAACCTCGCTCTTTCGCCCGGCGGCGAAAAAGGAGCTGCACGCGGTGCGCGGCATTAGCCTCGCGATTCGTCAGGGGGAGACGTTCAGTATCGTGGGCGAATCAGGGTGCGGAAAATCGACCGTCGCCCGCGCGCTGGCCGGGCTTTATCAGCCTTCGTCCGGCGAGATAAATTACGCCTGGCGCAGCGGGCAAATGGCCGATGCAACAGGGCAAAGCGGCACGCAAATGATCTTCCAGGACCCCTACGCTAGCCTCAACCCGCGTTGGCGCATCGCCCGATCGCTGGCCGAACCGCTGGTGCTGGCGAAAAAGGTCGGCACCACTCGCCAGGCCAGAGCGTACTGTGGCGAGCTACTGGAGCAGGTCGGGCTTTCTGCGAGCGATCTGGATAAATTTCCGCATGAGTTTTCCGGCGGCCAGCGCCAGCGTATCTCTATTGCCCGCGCGCTGGCGACGCAGCCGGGTTTTCTGATTTGCGATGAACCCACCTCGGCGCTTGACGTCTCGGTACAGGCGCAGGTGCTCAACCTGATGCGCAAGTTGCAACGGGAGAATGGGCTGACCTACTTTTTTATCAGCCACAATATGGCGGTGATTTCGCATATCTCCGACCGGGTTGGAGTGATGTATCTTGGCAGGCTGGTTGAGCAGGGCAGCGTCGAAGAGATCTTCGCCCGTCCGGCGCACCCTTATACGCGCATGCTGATGGCGGCGATTCCGCAGTTTGACGCCCCGGCCAGCGCCCGCGAACCGATTCGCGGTGAAGCGCCCAGCCCGCTGTCTCCGCCGCCGGGCTGTGCCTTCGCGCCACGCTGTCCCTATGCCAAACCGCTGTGTCACCAGACAATGCCGCCCGCACATAGCCTCAGCGAAAATCATCAACTGGAGTGTCACTTCCCGATTGAAGTGATGGCCTGTTCCACCTCTATTCCGTTAGCGAAGGTATCGTAAATGACCGCCATTTTGCTGAAAAACGTCACGCCTTTTGATTCCTCGTCTCCCGTTGACCTGCTGCTTGAGGACGGGAAAATTGTCGCCAGCGCGGAGGCGCTCGCGCCGCCTGAATTCGCTACCGTGATTGACGGTCGCGGCTATCAGGCCTTTCCCGGCCTGGTGGATGGACATGCTCATCTCGACAAAACCCTGCTGGGGCGCGAATGGTATCGCAATGACGTCCCGCGCGATCTGGCGGCGATTATCGCCAACGAACGCGCCTATCGGCATGAACAGAGACCTGATGCGCAGGTGCAGTCCGAGCGGATCGCCCGGCGCGGCATTGCGGCAGGCACTTCGTTTATCCGTACCCATGTCGATATTGATAATGAGATTGGCCTGGCGAATCTGGAAGGCGTGCTGGAGACCCGCCGACGGTTAGCGCAGCAGGTCGATATTGAAATCGTCGCTTTCCCGCAGAGCGGAATTTTGCAAAACCCCGGCAGCGAAGCCTTGCTGGACCGCGCGCTGGAAATGGGGGCTGAACTGGTTGGCGGGCTGGATCCGTGCTCGTTTGACCGCGACCCGCAGCGCCACCTGCAAATCATTTTTGAACTGGCCTGTCGGCACAATAAAAAAATTGATATTCACCTGCACGAACGCGGCGAACTGGGGGCATTCAGTCTTGAACTGATTCTGGAATTTACCCGCCGTTATCAGAAACAGCACGCGGTGACTCTCAGCCACGGCTTTTGCCTGGGGATGGTGGAGCCCGCCCGCCAGCAGCGTTTTGCTGAGGAGATGGCGGAACTGGGCGTCAGCGTGGCTACGACCGCTCCTGCCGATATTGCTGTCCCGCCGTGGGAGCTTCTTGACGCCGCCGGGGTGGCGGTTTGCGCCGGAAACGATGGCGTACGCGATACCTGGAGTCCCTATGGCAACGGCGACATGATCCAGCGGGCGGTCACGATGGGCCTACGCTACCGCTGGCGTAAAGATAGCGAGATTTTGCGTGCGGCGCAGAGCATTACCCACGGCGGCGCGCGGGTGATGGCGCTCAACCATTATGGACTTACGCCCGGCTGCCGCGCCGATCTGGTGCTGATCCCCGGTCGCAGTATGGTGGAAGCGCTGGTGGAGGTCCCGCGCGAGCGGAAGGTGTTTAAAGGCGGCGTGCTGGTGGCGGACAACGGGGAGTGCCTTTTCTAATGACTGAGACAACAACGCGTATTCGCGCCGCCTGGGTCGTGGGTTACCGAGAGGGCGATCATTGCCTGTATGCCGACGGCGAAGTGGTCTATCAGGGTGATAAAATTCTCTTTGTTGGCCACGATTATCCGGGCCTGATCGATGAAGAGATCAACGCGGGCAACAGCCTGGTTAGCCCCGGTTTTATCGACCTCGATGCGCTGGGTGATTTAGACACCACCGTGCTGGCTTTCGATAACCAGCCCGGCTGGCGGAAAGGGCGGATCGTCGCCGATGACTGGCAGCGGCGCGATCTTTATACCCGCGAACAGCTCGATTTCGCCAAGCGTTACGCTTACAGCCAGTTGCTACGCAACGGGATCACCAGCTTTGCGCCGATAACCTCGATCCTCTACCGCCAATGGGCGGAGGGTGTCGACGAGTACCTTTATGCGGCAGACGTTGCTGAGTCTCTCGGTGCGCGCGCCTGGCTCGGCCCGGCGTTTATGTCCGGCTATTATGTTACCGATGCCGCAGGGAATTTTAGCCGCCGCGAAGACAGAGGGCAGGCCCGTCGCGGCCTTGAAGACGCGCAGCGTTTTTTCCAGCGCCTGCGCCAGCGCGGCGTACCAACGTTAAGCGGCATGCTGGCACCGGACCGAATTGAAGGCGGCGACCCGCAGTGGCTTGACGAACTGTCGGCGCTGGTGGCGGAACTTGCCTGTCCCACCCGCCTGCATTGCTGTCAGAGTGAGATGGAAGTCCAGGAAATCGCCAGTCGCTACCGGGGCAAGAGCTCGTTGGAAGTGCTCGACGACGCCGGACTGCTCAACCGCCACATGCTGCTGCCGCATGGCCAGTTTTTGGGGGGCGCGCAGCCCACGCCGCAGCGGATTGCGCAGGATATTACGCGGCTGGCCCATTCCGGGGCGACGGTGGTCTCCTGTCCGCTGGTTTCCGGTCGTCATGCAAAATATCTCGAACAGTATCCGCAGCTTAAGGCGGCTTGCGTCAATATGGCGCTCGGCACCGATACCTTCCCGCCGGATATGTTCAGCAATATGCATCTCGGCGTGATCCTGAGCCGGGTGGTGACCGGCGATATCGCCGCCGCCAGCAGTGCGGATTATTATCGTATGGCGACAATTGGCGGGGCGCAGGCGCTGGGGCGCGATGATTTGGGGCGGCTCGCGCCGGGCTGCCAGGCGGATATGGTGGTAGTCAACCTCGATCAGCCCGCGCTGGGCCAGATATTCGACCCTATCGCCGCGCTGGTATTGAGTGGTAATGGGCGCGATGTTACCGGCACAATCGTGGCCGGCCGCAAGGTCTACTGGGAAGGACGTATGGTGCAGGCCGGTTACGATCTCGCAGAACTGCATGCTCAGTCGCAGCATGTATTCCGCCATATTCTGGACAGCTACCCAGAACGGACGGTTAACCATCCGCCGCTGGCGGAGATTGTGCCGCCGACTTTTCCGCTTTGCCGCCGGGGAAACGCCGATGAGTGAACGCTATTTATTGACGAACGTCCGTCTGGAGCAGGGGTTTATCCGCCGTCAGGGCGTGGTGCAGGGCACCGAATGCGCGGAGTTTACCCTTGATATCGTGGACGGTAGGATCCACGCTATCTATGCCGGAATTCAGCGTCTGCCGGGCGTCGCATGGCAGGATGCCCAAGGGTATCTGATGCTTCCCGCCACCCGCGATGAACATATTCATCTGGATAAAACCTTTTATGGCGGCCCCTGGCGTGCGGCGCGGGAGAACGGAGCGCAGGATATTTTTGCGATGATCGCCCTTGAGCAAGAGATACTCCCGACGCTGCTGCCCACCTCGGTGCAGCGCACGCATGCGCTATTGCAGCTATTACAGCAGCAGGGCACGACGTACGTTCGCAGTCATTGCAATATCGAGCCGGTCAGCGGTTTGCAAAGCCTGCGACATTTGCTGGAGGCGCTGGCCCCCTGGCGAGAGCGGCTGCAGTGCGAGATCGTGGCCTTTCCGCAGCATGGCCTGCTGCGTTCGGGGTCGCTGTCGCTGATGCGTGAAGCGCTGGCGCTGGGCTGTGAATGGGTCGGTGGTTTGGATCCGTCAAAAGTGGATGGTGATATGGTCCGTTCGCTGGAAGCGACGCTGACGCTAGCCGTTGAAGCGGGTAAGGGCATTGATTACCACCTGCATGAAGATAAATCGACCGGCATTGCCTGCATCCGCTATTTACTGAATGCGCTAGAACGGGAGCCGACGCTGCGCGGCAGACTGACGTTGAGTCACGCCTACTGCCTGGCGCAAGTCGAACGTGCGGAACTGAGCGAACTGGCCGGGCGGATGGTGGAGCTTGATGTTTCGCTGGCGAGTTGTCTGCCGTTGGGCACGGACGTGATGCCGCTGCCCTATTTACGCGAACGCGGTGTGCGCCTGTTAAGCGGCACCGATAGCGTTATCGATCATTGGTCGCCGTTTGGTTCTGCCAGTATGCTGGCGAAAGCGCATGATTGGGCGCGGCTGTATACGCGCGGTACGGAGTTTGAGCTGAGCCGGGCGCTGGCTATAGCCACCGGCCATTGCCTGCCGCTTAGCGACAGCGGCGATATGGCCTGGCCGGAAGTGAACGATGAAGCCAGTTTTATTTTGCTAAATGCTGCCTGTTCGGCACAAGTTGTTGCGCGTTTGCCTGCCGTTGAGGCAGTCTATTTTCGTGGAAAAAGAGTCTGGGCCAGAGAGTAAATCAAGGTAGAGAACGTAATGAGTGAAAAACTGACGCCAAAGCAGCGTGAAGTTAACCGGGTAGTGGAATCGCTCACCCAGGCTATCGGGCAGCATAAGTTACGTCCGGGAACGCGCTTAATTGAGGCGCAAATCGTCGAGGCGCTGCAGGCAAACCGTAATCATGTACAAACGGCGCTACAGCGCATGGCGGGTCAGGGGATTGTCACTATCGAACCTAACTATGGCGCGATGGTGGCCCGGCCAACGGCAAAGCAGGCTCGCGAGGTATTTATTGCTCGTAATGCCATCGAGTGCGCGATTATTTCCTGCATCACGCCGGAAAAAATGGCGCTTTTCGCCGAAGAGATTGCCAGCCAACAGCATAACGAACACCAGTCGCTGCACGCTCAGGACCGACGGCGCATTGTCTATGAGCTGGGCGCGTTTCATGAGCTGATGGCGCGGATCGCCGATAACGACGTGCTGCGCGATATCCTGAACAATTTAATGGTGCTGAGTTCGCTGATAGTGATGCTATATCAGCAGGACGTAACCACCCACTGTCAGTGTGACGAGCACAGCAATATCATTACCGCGCTGAAGGTCGGGGATTCAGCTCATGCCCAGGATCTGATGAGAGAGCACCTGAACGATCTGCTACAGCAGCTAAATCTGGACGAAACTCCGCAGAATTTTATGACCCTCGCGCAGGCACTGGAGGTGGGGCAGTTGGAAGCTGAATGAATCTCTGGTGTCAATGCGCCAATCGGTTATCGTTGCGCGGGTTCATCCATTATTTTTTCGCATAGCCAGTTGAGACTTTCTTTAATCGATTTCCACCCCTCATCCTCCTGAATGGCGATGCCACCAAAGGTGGGGGTGCTTCTCGACTTCAGCATAAAATACTGTATTCCCGCAAACAGGGTGGTAATGATGATATTCAGCTTCTCAACATCACCCGGATAGCCTTCCGCCAGCCGTACTTTAACATCCAGCCCCCAGCGCTCCAGCGAAACGTTGAGGATCTCTGTCAGTACATTAGGGCTGCTGACTTCCATCGCCAGGATTTCCTGCGTCAGCGGACGAGCCCGCAAGGCATCAATGATCTTATCGATAAACAGCTGCAAGCGTGCGCTGAAAGGCATGGCGGCAATATCATACCCGGCCAGAAGTTCATCGACGGAAGGCCAGAAACCTCCGTGTTTAAACCCTCTACGTTTCAGGACAAACAGCAAAGTACCGGTCTCACATGCGCCCCTCACGTTGCCGCAGGAAGAGCGCTACACCCGCTCAATCCTCGCCGGTAGCCCCTGGCGCACCGCAGCGCCGGAGACCCAGTCCAGCCAGGTGTTGCTGACCTCGCGCGTCGGATCGGCAAATCCCAGATCGTTAAGGTTAATACCGGATTTTATCTGCGCTGCAAACGGCAGCGCTTCGCCGTCGAGCGTGTGCTGAGCCGCGCCCATTTCCCGATGCCCATAGCCGTGCTCAATGGCAATAACGCCGGGCATCACGCCGCTTAACAGACTGATTTCGGCTTCGACCTGGCCGCCGGGTGTTGAAATACGGACTCTGTCGCCGTGACTCACCCCGTAACGGTTGCCGTCCTGCGGATTCAGCGCCACCAGGTTTGTCGGCTTAAGGTGATGCAAGCGCGGGATCACCGTCGAGGCGCTGGCCATGGTGTTGGATTTAAACGAGATCAGTTTTAGCGGCCACTGCTGCGCTGGAAAAAGTTCATCTACCGAACGTCCGTCAGACAATCTGGCCGGGTACCATGCCGGACAGCCACTGTAGCGCTCGCCGGTGATGGCGTGGCGATGTGCCGCCACCTGCGCATTCCAGATTTGCAGCGGTTTTTCCCACTGGTTGCCGACGCGACCATCAGTCCGCCCGCTTTTATCGGGGGCGAAGCGCCCGCCGCGCGAATAGATAAAGGCCACACGGCGGACTTCATCCGCTTTCAGGGTCTGGCTAATAACGGGCAAAATACGCTGCACACCGCTTAGCGTAAGATCCTCCGCGTTGGCTTCGGCAACCGGCCCTTTACCCATAAACGCAATATTAGCGGCCATACGCAGGTAATAGTCTTCGGCCCGGTTGAGCGGATGACGGTTACCCTTAACATCGGTGATGGCGTTGTCACCAAACCCCGGTAGATTCAGGCGCTTTGCCACCGCGATACAAAATGACTCCATCGACACAGGCTCACCGTCAGCGGTTCTGGCGGTGGCGGAAGGGACAATCGGCCAGCGGGCAGTAGTGGCTTTACTGGCGACACCGGCCCACGGGGCGCTGAACCCCCAGCTTTCGAAGTTGTGAGTATCCGGAACGATATAGTCGGCCAGCGCGGTGGTTTCGTTCATAAAGGCATCGATGGCGACAAACAGCGGCAGGCGTTGCGGATCTTTCAGTTTCTCTTCAGCCACCGCGCGGAGTCCCGGAACGCCGTACAGCGGGTTGGTCATATTGGAGATCCACGCCTTCAGCGGATATGGGTAACCCTCCAGCGCGGAGGTAAGCAGTTCGGTCAACTGCCCGGCAACGAACGGATACCACGGCGCTTTGGCCGGAAAGGGCGAAACGCCCGCCACCACTTTGTTGCGATACTCTTCCGAGGACTCATATGCGGTTTTACTGCGCGCGATGCTCAGCCCCTTTGGCTTCACTTTGCCGGGGAAGCTCTCCATGTTGTAACGAGGACCGTCGGTCGCGCCGTTAAACTTGCCGCCGCCGACGAACACACCGCCTTGCAGGCTGAGATTGC
Source organism: Klebsiella sp. (assembly GCF_027492335.1). NCBI lineage: Bacteria > Pseudomonadati > Pseudomonadota > Gammaproteobacteria > Enterobacterales > Enterobacteriaceae > Klebsiella > Klebsiella sp. The sequence continues at coordinate 78,594 of NZ_JAPUEW010000032.1, forward strand.
CGATCAGCGCGTTAAGCATCATCACCGCCCAGGCGTTATAAAAACCGTTCCCGGCCATCATCCCACCGTGGGTGATCACGGCGGCCTGGCGTCCGTGAGCGGTGAACGCCTGCGCCAGGGCGACTATTTTCTTCTCCGGAACGCCGCACTGCTGGCTGTACTGTGCGAGGGTAAGCTTTTCAGCCGACTCTTTCAGCAACTGAAAGCTGCTTTTGACCGTGACCGTTTGTCCACTGACAAGCGTAAGCTGGCGGGTAACAAAGAGCATTGCGCGGGGGCAGTCGCTGGCGGCGACAAGTTCACCGCTATCACTGACCACCACCAGTTCGCTGGCAGCGTTCGCGTTCAGGTGGGCAAGGGTTAAATGCTGCCCGGTAAGCTCCGGCAGTTCATCGGTAATCACCAGATGGGTGGCGTTGCTCCAGCTTTTTTCACCAGCCTGCTGCATTGCCTGCGCGCCCGGTATTACCAGATAGTCAGCGTTGTAACGCTGGTTTTCGATAATCCAGCGAATCATCGCCATTGCCAGCGCCGAATCGCTCCCGGGGATCACCGGCAGCCAGCGTCCGCGATCGTCAGCCATCACCGTGGTAAGCGGCAGTGCCGGTGCGACAACCACATACTGAAAATCATCGCGCAGGCGGGCGCTGGCGAGCTGTCTGGCCTGACGTTTAAACGGGTTACCGGATTGCGCGGGCGAGGTCCCCATAAACAGAGCAAACTTGACGTTATCCCAGTCGGGTTTCACGTGCGGGTTTTTATCCAGATCGCCCATTAACGCCCCGGAACCTGCACGATAGGCCAGTCCGCAGTACGAGCCGTGGGCGCCGAAGTTTTTGCTGCCGAAACTGTTCAGCGCGAAGCGGCGCAGAAAGGTATCGCGCCCGTCGTCGCTGGTATTGGTGACCAGCAGCTGGTTGGATTTCGGACCAAACCCCGGATGCTGCGGATCGATGGGCGTCGTCAGGGAATAAATCGCCTGCAGGCCGTCAACGTGCCCTTCACCAAACAGATCGCCGCCTTCCACTATCTCTTTTACCAGCTGTTCAAAACTGATGCGCTGCCATTTCCCCTCGCCGCGTTTGCCCATGCGTTTCATTGGTTCAAGAATACGCAGCGGGCTGTACAGCCCTTCCAGCAGCGTCGCCCCGCGGGCACAGGCGGTTGAGCGTCCATCAAGGCCATTTTCACCTGCCAGCTGTTCCATCGCGGCTGAAAAAGGCACCGCCGAGTCGATGTGATGTTCATGGGAAAGCGGATGATAGGGATTGCCCGCAATGCGCAGCACTTTGCCTTTCTCGCTATCCACTCTCACCCGTACACCGCACTGCGTCCAGCAGCCGAAACATTGGGTCATCGAGATGACCTGTTGTAAATTTTGCCGCCATCCGGTATTGGCATTAGCTTCCGGGATCAGGGCATTGCCGAAGAGCCGGTCGCGGGTGATTTTACCGGAAGTGCCGTTAAGCAGGCCGTCGATGGCGCGCTTTGCCACATCACGATAGCTCAGAGCGAAGGTTGCTATTCCGCCTGCGGCAAGGCCGACTTTAAGCCACTGACGACGGGTTAAATTAGCCATGTTGCATTCTCCTTGCGAGTCCGTTCACGGTTTCACTAACGATAATAAGCAGCGCTATCCACAGGCCAAACGTCCCGAGGATAGCCAGCCAGCCATCGGTCCCGGCGGGCAGAGTGTAAGGGTTGAACTGGGCGTTAAATTTCGGCAGGGTCTGCACCTGAATCAGCAGCGTCCATCGCATTAACCAGCACAGCGCCATGGCGCTGAGGACCAGCACACTGCGCAACGGCAACCGCAACGGGCAGCGCAGCGCCTGTGTGCAAAAGAGCAGCGAAATCACCCAGAAGGTCAGCCAGCCGAGTGCGTAATGGCGGGCCGAGGACGAGATCGCCAACCATTGCCGTATCGCGGTGCCGGACAGGGTATCGCCGCTGATCCACATCACCACCACCACGGCCAGCAGAATCAGCGCCGAGAGCTGCCACCGTGCCAGGCGTCTCTGAAGGGGAAAATCATCGCGTGTTGCCACAATCAGCAGGGCGAAAAAGGTTTGCAGAGCGCTGAAGAACATCGCCAGTGGGAAGGCATAGCTGAACCAGACCGGACGTGCCTGAACCACAGAAACTTCACGCCCTGTATAGACCAGCAGGCCAACCGCCGTGAGGGCACTGGCAAGAGCAATCCATTTGGTGACACTGTAACTTTTGTTGAAGAGCTGCTTGACCCACTGCGCCACAAACCACAAGCCTAAAAACAACGTGAACAGCGGCAGGAACAGCGCGCCCCAGGGCATCCAGGACCAGGGGGTGGGATAGGCGTAGAAATGCCAGAAGCGAGCGGTCTGATGCAGATCCGCCGTCAGCGCCAGCGGGGCGGTAATGGCGCAGGTCAGGGCGATCAGCAGCGTCAGGTTTTCCAGCTTCGGGTTCTGATTTTTACGCCAGTGGAGCGCGCAGCCAAAGAGCGCGGCGCAGGCGGCAATGCCGATGAAAAAGAAGTACTGCACCGCCCACGGTAGCCAGCTCACTTCCTGCGGACGCGCCAGCACCTCTTCGATGATCAATGTGTGTGTCATTCAGATCTCCTGCCAGAGTGCGGGTTGAGCATGGCCCATCAGAGGCGTCACAAACGCCTCATCCAGCCCGAGATAGAAAACGTGGGGTAAGGTGCCGTTTTCCGGCTTCAGTACCTTGATGGTGTCATGGTTCAAGGCGAGCATCTGCGAGATGCGGCTCTGGCGATCGTTGATATCACCGATGACGCGCGCGCCGCCAACGCAGGACTCCACGCAGGCGGGGAGCAGCCCGGCTTCCAGACGGTGAACGCAGAAAGTGCATTTATCGGCGGTCTGTGTCTCATGATTGATAAAACGTGCATCGTAGGGACAAGCCTGCACGCAGTAGGCGCAGCCCACGCAGCGGGTGTTATCCACCACCACAATGCCGTCTTCACGCTGAAAAGTGGCCTGTACCGGGCAGACCGGCACGCAGGGCGGATTATCACAGTGGTTACACAGTCGCGGGAGCAGAACGTTGGTCACCTCATCATCAAGCTGCACCTGATACTGGTTGACGTGAGTGCGAAACTCCCCCTGCGGCGTCTGATTTTCTATCGCACAGCTGACGGTGCAGGCCTGACAACCGATACAGCGGCGCAGATCGACGAGCATCGCGTAGCGGTGGCGAGGGGAACCTTCACGGCGCTCCGGCGAAAAGGGGAATTTCGCCTGCGCCAGCGGAACCAGAGACGCGCCGGCGCTGAGAACGCCCAGCTGCGCCAGAAACTGTCGTTTACTGCTGTCCATTTTTTCTCCCTCACGCGGCAACAACTAAACATTTGTCACGTCGTTGGTTTGCGTGTGATGAATAAAGAATGTTGATGATTTACAGTGTAAAAATCGTGGCGGGGGTAGCTCTATTGTGGTTAACCACATACCCGGCGGGTTGTTGATCTAAAACAACATAATGAACAGGGATAATCGGGTGAGAGCAAAAAAACGGCGACGTCTGGCGCTGCTGGCATCGGCATTACTGCTCAATGCTCAGGCATGGGCGGACTCATGGAATATCGGCGTTCTGGCGATGCGGGGCGAGGTTTTTACCCGCAGCCACTGGCAGCCGCTGGAAGCCACACTCAATCAACAGTTACCGGATCAGCAGTTTCATATTCAGCCGCTGGATCTACAGCAGATGCAGGAAGCGGTGAATAAGGGTTCCGTGCAGTTTGTGGTGACTAATCCGGCGCAGTTTGTGCAGTTGAATAGCCACTCTCCGCTGCGCTGGCTGGCGTCTTTACGCTCATCGCCCGGAACGGGCAACGTGATAGGTAGCGTGATTTTAACGCGTCGCAATAGCGGTATTTCGTCAGCGAGCGACCTGATCGGCAAGACGGTAGGTGCCATCGATCCCCAGGCTTTCGGCGGTTATTTGCTGGGAGTGAAGGCGCTGAGCGATGCCGGGCTGAGGCCGGAGCGCGACCTCCATCTGCGTTTTACCGGCTTTCCCGCCGATGCGCTGATCTATCTGCTGCGCGAACAGGTGGTGCAGGCGGCGATTGTGCCGGTCTGCCTGCTGGAAAAAATGGCCGACGAAGGGCTGGTGAATAAAGCTGATTTTGTGGCGGTTATTCGCCGTCCTGCGGTCATTCCTTGCCTGACCAGTACGCCGCTATATCCCGACTGGTCGTTTGCGGCGCTTCCCGAAGTCAGCGATGCGCTGGCCGATCGGGTGACCCGTGCATTGTTTAATGCACCGGAGGATGCCGCTTTTCACTGGGGCGCGTCGGCCTCGACCAGCCAGGTAGAAGCGCTGCTGCGCGAGGTCAGGCAGCATCCCCAGCAGCGGCGGCTGTGGCTGGATGTTAAAAGCTGGCTGATCCAGCACCGGTTCATCGTGGGCGGAACCGTGCTGTCCCTGTTGCTGCTGACGCTAAACTATATCTGGGTGATGCTGCTGGTGCGACGGCGCGGCAGGCAGTTGGAACGCAACGCCGTGCAGTTGCGCGAGCAGGAGCAGGCCCTGGAAACGGCAAGGCAGATGAGCGTCCTGGGTGAAATGACCTCGGGCTTCGCCCACGAACTGAATCAACCGCTGTCAGCCATCCGCCATTATGCGCAAGGGTGTACGATCCGTTTGCAGAAACAGGATCTGCAGCATCCGTTGCTGCCCGCGCTGGAGCATATTGACCATCAGGCCCAGCGCGGGGCGGATACGTTACGTAATCTGCGCCACTGGGTCAGTCAGGCGCAAGGGGAGCCCATTCTGGCGAATGAGTGGGAACAGATTAGCGTTCGCCAGGCGATTGACCATGTCTGGCAGTGGCTGCGCGTGCCGCAGCAATTTCCCCAACTGCTGCTGAATAGCGATGTCGATCGTTCAGTGACGCTCGTATTGCCGCCGGTACTGCTGGAGCAGGTGCTGGCGAATCTGATCCTCAACGCGGCGCAGGCGGGGGCGAAAATGCTGTGGATCAGCGCCGTCCGGAAACCTGGTGTCGTCAGTATCACCTTGCAGGACAACGGCGGCGGTATTGATGATGCGCAACTGAGTCAGGTATTTCAGCCTTTTAAAACCCGTCGGAAAGAGGGAATGGGGCTGGGATTAGTGATTTGTCAGCGTCTGGTGCGCTTCGCCCGGGGGGAGATCAACATCATCAACCGAGCCGCACCTGACGGGCAAAACGGCATTGCCGTCATGCTGAATTTTTCGCAACAAGAGGACAAGAGAGGCCATGGCGATAATTCATCTGCTGGATGATGATCTGGCGGTCACCAGCGCATGCGCATTTCTGCTGGAAAGCCTGGGTTATGAAGCGTTGTGCTGGGAAGAGGGGGAAACATTTCTGGCCCAGGCCGACCTCTATCAGACCGGCGTGGTGCTGTTGGATATGCGAATGCCGGTGCTTGACGGTCAGGGCGTTCATGAGGCGCTACGTCAGCGTGACAGTACGCTGGCGGTGGTGTTTCTGACCGGGCATGGCGACGTACCAATGGCGGTAGAGCAGATGAAGCGCGGGGCGGTGGATTTTCTGCAAAAACCGGTTTCTGCCCAGCCGCTGCAAATCGCACTGGATCGTGCGCTGGTGGTCTCCGGCGAGGCATTCTTGCGGCAGAAAATTGTGGCCAGCTATCAGCAACTGACGCCCAAAGAGCGTGAACTGGCTCTGCTGGTGGTGAAAGGGCTGATGAACCGGGAGATTGCGGAGATGATGAACATTGCTGTGCGTACGGTAGAGGTGCATCGGGCAAGAGTGATGGAGAAGATGCAGGCGGGGAGTCTGGCGGAATTAGTCCGGATATTACAGCAAGTTATGTAGTTAATCCTCTGCGTGACCTGTAGCCTTTCAGCGCACGTGTAAACCGCTGCCGCTTTGATTACAACACAAAATTTGGTAGGGAATATGGAGGATCTCTCAATTGCAAATGATATTCGTTTTCATTATTGTTTGCATTCCGTAAACTACTGTAAAGAAAAATTACATGTCTACTGCATCTGTAAAGAGAGCCACGCTCTGCGCGCTGGCCGTTTCGCTTTCTCTTCATGTTCTCTCTGCATCGGCAAAGGATTTCAGCGAGAAGGATTTCCGCTCACAGCCATTGGGTCATGGGGTTTATGAGCTGGCCTATGATAACGGTCAGAAGACGATCTTTGCCGCCTCGGCACCCTCCTTTGAGAAAGATAAAACGGCCGGCGTGGTATTTCGCCTGGCCGCCGACTCCTTGCAGATTAATGAGAAGATAGCCACCGAGCGGCGTACCTTTGCGCTCTCTCTGGATGAAGAAAATCATATCCTGTATTTGGGTAACGCCATGGACGGTTCAGTCACGCTTCTGGATACGCTGACCAACAAAGTGATTAAAACTATTCAGCTAAGCGATGATTCGGATCCTGATAAAAAGGCTCACGTTCGTGAAGTCGTGCTCGATAAGCAGAATCAGCGCCTGTATGTTTCCGGGATTGGACGTAAAGACAAAGGCCTGCTTTGGGTCGTCGATACGCGTAAACAACAGTTGCTGGAAACGATCGGCAAAATCGAGCCGGTGGGTTTTGCTGTGGATGCCGCGGGTGAGAAAGTTTATGTGGTCACCGGTAATGGGGAGCTGGTTACCCTTGATGGCAAAACATCGAAACTGCTTTCCCGCGTGAAGGTTGATCCAGCTGAAACTGAGCATTATTTCCTGAACATCGCCCTGAATAGCGCTGCGGGAGTCGGGTACATCGCTGATACCAATACCCGCGATGTGCTGGTGGTGCAACTGGACTCCGGCAAGCTGGTTCAGCGTATTGCCACACCTAACTCGATCGCGGTGCTGTATAACGCCGCACGCAATGAGATCTACGTTACCCATCGCAACGATCGCTCGATTAGCGTGATTGACGCGAAAACCAACGGTGTCAAACACACTATCAAAACGGCGGCCATGCCCAACAGCCTGGTGCTTTCTGCGGATGGCAGAACGCTTTATGCCAGCGTCAAGCAGGACGAAAAAACCGACCAGGCTGACTACGTTCTCAAGATTGATCTAACCAAATTCTAAGGACTTTTTTGTGACGATTAAGACACGCATGGACGTGGCGATTGCGCTCGCCTTCGCCAATCTGTCAGCGACCGTTTACGCAGCAGACAGCACGCCTATCAACGAAGAGCAGATGGTGGTGACCGCCACCGGATTCAGCCAGGAGAGACGCGAGGCACCCGCGACGATCTCGGTGCTCGATGAGAAAGCGCTGAATACCCGTTCGAATCAGAACGTGACGGAAGCCATCCGTGAAATGCCGGGTGTGCTGGTGGGTAACGGTCACGGCAGCCTGGCAACCGGCGATGTGCAGATGCGCGGTATGGATTCGTCGTATACCTCGTTTATGGTCAACGGCATCAAGCAGTCTACCCGCGAATCCCGGCCTTACGGACACCATATCGGGACTGAGGCGGCCTTTATGCCGCCGCTGGCCGCTATCGAACGGGTTGAGGTGATTCGCGGGCCGATGTCTTCGCTGTATGGTTCGGACTCCATCGGCGGCGTGGTTAACGTCATCACCAAGAAGGCTTACAACCTCGATAAATGGACGGGAGTGCTGGAGGATAATTACTTCCTGCAGGAGAAAAGCGAATACGGTAATACCAACCAGACCAACGCTTTCTTTATGGGGCCGGTGATCCCGGGCAAGCTCGGGGTGAGCGTAGGGGCGGATTATCTTGACCGCCGCGATGATGATAGTCCGACCAAAGAACGTTTTGTTAAACATCAGGCAGGGAATCTGGATGCAACGATTTCTATGTCGCCCACCGATACTCAGCTTTGGGATCTGAACGCCTCCAAAGGCAATCAGGAGAAAACCCATAACGATAAGCAGTGGTACTGGGGCTTTGACCGCGATGCGGCCTCACTTTCACAGCACGCCTGGTACGGCGATGACCTCATAGAAGTGAAGAACTTTATCAGCTACGAGAAAGCCCGCACGGAGTATCGCGTGCCCGGCATGGATTCGCAGTTTATTAAGCAGAATAACTTCGAAGCCAATAGTGCGAACACCTTTACGCTGGCCGATCACAAGTTAACGCTGGGCGTGAACTTTACGCGCAATGAACTGAATGACACCTTCGGCATAGAAGACAAACAGGCACCTGGCGTAACCCCGGTCAGCAAGATCACCCGCCACGGTTGGGCGGTATTTGCGGAAGACGCGTGGATGATTGTGCCGGACTTCACGCTGACGACCTCGGCGCGTCTGGATCATGATAGTTATTTTGGCTATCACGTGACGCCGAAGCTGTACGGTAACTGGACTATCGATGAGGCCTGGGCGCTGAAAGGGGGTGTTTCCGCGGGTTATAAGAAGCCGGACCTGCGTCAGAATAATGCCGGTTTTACCAGCGTCTATGGTGCTTATCCCTATTCTGAAATCGGTATTGGTAATGATGACCTGAAGCCGGAACAGAGTATCAACACCGAACTGGGCGTGTACTGGCAGAAAGATGCGCTGGCGCTGGATGCCACCATCTTCCATACCAAATTCAAGGACAAAATCAGCGATCACACCATCTGTACTTCCTCTGCTACCCAGCAGTGTCAATACAATGGCTATACCGCTGACACCGTGTCGCAATACATTAACGTGGGTGATGCGGAGATTTATGGTCTGGAGCTAAACGGCGACTGGCAGGCCACCGCCGCGTTGAAAGCCAACGTGAACTACACCTATACGCACAGTGAGCAGAAAAGCGGTGACTATAAGGGTTATGCGCTGAGCGATTTCCCAAGCAGCATGGCCAACGTATCACTAACCTGGAATACGACGAACGATCTGGAACTGTGGACCAAGGCGAGCTGGCGTAGCAATTCGCCGGATATTGGCAAATCCAGTTCAACAGAGGCCTATGCGCTGGTTGATTTAGGTGCGCGTTATCACCTGAATAAGCACGTTACGCTGATGAGCGGTATCTACAATCTATTTAATGTGAATCCGATTTACACCACGTCATATCGGCAAACGTCGATGCTCGAAGGGCGGCGTTATAATTTCGGCGGCCGCATTGAGTTCTAAAGAGAAGCCTCCATGCTGGCGCTGGAGGCTTACTTATACCTATATTTTCAATCAGCGCGTGATGGACTTATTCTAAATAATTTCCCTGCATTGTTTTAAAGTCAGCATCGCTAAAACCCAGCTCAGTTTTAATATAATTATTAACACTGCCGGACATGGCCTTCATGGCATTCAGTGCTTCAACAATAAACACTTCGCGGGTATCGATCAGCGTAAGTAAATAATCGAGAACATCCTGATTATCGGTAATCTGCCGATAGGCGGCCATTTTCACGTTGTTGCGCTCCAGGCGGTTAGCGCCGGTGAGCATATAGTCGGCAATAATGTCCTGCTCAGAAACGCCCAGCATGGAGAGAATCAGCAGGGCACCATAGCCGGTGCGATCCTTGCCACCGCGACAGTGCTGAATATTCGGCGTATTACCGGGGTCAAGCAGCACATTAACCATTGCCTTAAAAGCATTTTTTGACTTCTCACTGACCACGAAATTACGATACTGCTCAATAACCTGGCCTCCCTGACCATTAATTAATTCACCAGGGATATCGCTTATCACACTTTCTATCAGGGCACGATCCTCATTACTCGGTTCAGCGGCAAACTGGGCGGCTAACTCAGCGGTTTGCGCTGTAGCATCCAGGTGAAAAGTTTGATGTTCACCAATAGAGCAATTGGGGCTCTTAGCGATTTCATTGGCACTGCGGTAATCGATAATAGTTTTAACGTGCAAGCCTTCCAGATAGGTCCGGGCCTGAGGGTGCAGATTGTGCAAATGGTTGGAGCGGTAGAACATGCCCCATTTAACCCTTTTCCCCTCCGCGCCGATATAACCTCCCATGTCCCTGAAATTATTGATGCCGAATACCGGTAGGGTTCTTTCGGCAAACAGCCAGGATTTTCCCGCATGCTCAAGAATAAAATAGATACGTTGCTCTGCCTGCAAAGGGTCATCCAAATACACCGCGTCGACAGCACAGTCGGTAATAAGTTGGCGATCCGTTGCGTTGACATTATTTTCCCGCGTCCAGTAAAGTGCGGCGTTGTCCAGCGATGGTGAGAGGCGAACTTCAAGCTGCGTCAGATTTTTGCGAATAACTGAAAACTGCAATATTTCATTCATGCTTAATCCCTTTAATTTAAGATTCCCAATGTCGAGAAGATCACCCCAATAACCATCATGCCGACGATAAGAGCGACGGTATGTTTACCTTTAAACTTTTTGACCAGGAAAAAGATACCCAGAGCAAATAGCAGAGTGAGCAGATTGGGAATAACTTTGTCGAACATCTCTTGCACTTTGATCGACTGTTCACCTACAGCGATCACCAGCGGCGTTGACACTTTCACCGTGGTGGCTATTAGTGAGCCCAGTACCATGACGCCGACCACGTTGGCAACGTTGGAAATACGCTGAATAATATTTGAGTTTTTCGACTGTTCGATTAAATCGACGCCTTTATTGTAACCGTAGTGGATAAAGAAATACTTTGAGCCGACGTTGACGATGTTAAACAGAAGAAACATCAGAATAGGGCCGATAATATTTCCCTGGAGCGCAAACGCCGCACCAATACTGCCGCAGATCGGTAACCAGGTAAATTTTAGCAAGCTGTCGCCCAAACCAGCAAGGGGTCCCATAAGCCCGGCTTTTACCGAAACAACGGCTTCTTTTTCCTCTTCAGTGGTTTTTTCTTCGAGTGCGGCGGTAACGCCCATGATCAGCGCACCGGTATTCACCTGCGAGTTGTAAAACTCCAGATGGCGCTTCATGGCTTTAATGCGCGTGGCCTGATCGGCATCGGCATAGAGCCGCTCGAGAACCGGGATCATGCAGTGAGCAAAACCGATGGTCTGTAACTTCTCATAGTTAAAAGAGAATGACATTGACTGGATATTCCAGAAAATGCGGTTAAGGTCCTGCTTTGTCAGCTTTTTGTCCTGGGTTGAGGTGTCAACCACGCGATAAGAGGCAATGTCGCTCATAGGTCATATCCTTCTTCAGTCTCGGTATCGGGCTGTTTTTCTTTTTCCGTCGGTGGATTTGCGGCTTTATTACCATTGCTGTAGGCCATGTCATAAAGCACGGCAAAGGCCAGAGCGATAAAGGTGATAGGAATAATTGGCAACTTAAGGTAAGTCGTGAGCATGAAGCCGAGCAGGAAGAAGAACCACATCCGGCCTTTTAACAGCATTAAAAGCAGGATACATACGCCGATCGCGGGGATCATTTTGGCGGCGACACCCATTCCGGTCAGAATGCTTTCCGGGATAGCGGCCAGAATCCGCCCAACCAGGTCTCCGCCAAAATAGACGGCCAGGAAGCAGGGGACGGCGCGGATCAAAAACCACATCGGGGTGGAGAAATAGTGGATTTTGATAAGTTTGCTATAGTCACCATTCTGGATGGATTTCTCCGCCCAGACGTTCAGGAAGCTGGCGAAAGAACGCCAGACAATGAGAAGCTGCTGGCAGAGTATGGAAACCGGAACGGCGAGGGCGATGCCTGCGGCGATACCACCCTTAGAAGAAATACCCAATGCGACACCGATGATGGACCCGGCGATAACGTCAGGTGCTGAATACGCGCCGACGTTGCCAATTCCCATCCACATCAGTTCCAGCGTGGCACCGATTGCCAATCCCTGAACCATGTCGCCCATAATAATGCCGGCGACGGTTCCCGTCAGTAGCGGGCGTCGCAGCATCTGCGGCCCGACGTCGTCCAGCGAGCAGATACCTGCCCAGATGGCGACGAGAATAGCTTCAATTAACATAGCGTTATCCCTGGTTATTTAAAGTCGTCGTTCACGCTGGTGCTAAATTAACGTCCGTAGATCCACCACGGGATCTTTCGGTACCATCTGTATTTCCACGGGAATATTTCGGGCGATAATGGATTTAAATGCCTGTTCTTCTTCTGGCGTCACGGAGACGGCGCGGGAGAGTGTTCTTCGGCCTTCTTGCATTCGCATTCCCCCGACGTTAAGTTTTTCGATTTTTATTCCGTTTTCCACCAATGTATTGACGTCAATACTGTTGGTAAACAGCAGCATTGTGCGTCTTTTTATTTCCGTCTTTTGCAAGATTTCAATAAATTTCTGTACGCCGAATACTTGTACTTTTAATTCTGGCGGAGCTGACATCGTTAAAACAGACTGTTGAATTTTATCGGCGGCAACTTTGTCGTTGATGATCAGCACTTGTTCGATATCATGGTTCTTTACCCAAGTGGTAATAACCTGTCCATGAATAAGGCGGTCGTCAATTCTTGCAAGATTAATAGGCATAATAATTTCTCCTACAGATCGGTTGATTGTGTGCATTCTGCCTGTAACGTCTTCCCGACGTTAAAACAGCTACCCGGAAAAACTTCTTCGATAATTTCGCCAATCTCCTTGAGCGGCAAATCGCGGTTGCTGAGGACCTCCAGCAGCGTCGGGATATTGAACCCACAAAACAGTAAGATATCGTCGTAAGTGAGAAATAGCTCACTGGCTAAGTTGCAGGGTGAGCCCCCCATCATGTCAACGAGAATAACGACACCGTTTCCCTTATTGACCGCCTGGTAGGTTTCAAGCAGGGTGGCGCGAACGTCGTTGATGTTGCTCTCAGGTTGCAGTGATACAACAGCAATATTGTGCTGTTCACCAATGAGCATCTCCGCGCATGAGAGTGCGCCCTGAGCAAAGGGGCCGTGACTGACCAGAATGACAGGAACCTCAGTTTGCATGTTTTCTCCCGATCTGATTTATGAGTTACATTATTACTAAGTTTTTCTTTAATGTTAGTAATACTATTACTTTCAGATGCGCGAATACACAGGGCAAAAGCCCATTTATTCATTCTGCGAGGGTGATCACTCTTCAGGTATTCATCGCCGTATTGCGTTTACGACATCGCAACATGGCGAGGGAAAGGAGCTATAGCGCGGTATCTATCAGGATTTGTGATTCTGGTTGTAGAAACGCTGGGCGCGGTTTTGGGCTTGTTTCAGCAGCCGATCATCGTATTGCTGAACAAAGAGGTTCGTTACCAGCATATTAATGACCGAGAGCTGCGACATTTTCGAACGGATGGGGATCAGTCGCGACACGCTCTCACTAGTGATGGTATGCAGAAGAATCGTGGCGAGACCCGAGATGCGACTTTGACCCATTTTGGTGATGGCTATTGATGGGACGCCCAGTTGTTGCGCCATGGTTAGCAACTTAACCCCTTCGAGATTTTCACCAGAGTGGGAGATGATAATCACCAGATCATGTTCATCGAGCGTGTTTACGATGCTGTACTGGATGCTGTAATCAGGATGACAACTGACGTCCTTTTTTATTTTGATCAGCTGATACTCCAGTTCTCTTCCTACCAGTCCGCTGCTGCCGGCACCATAAATAACGATCTTATTGCTTTTCCGGATGAGCTTAATCGCCTGGTCGAGTTGCTCGACGTTAACGATAGCGTGGGTCTCGTCAATAGATGACTTTTCAATCAGCTGAATTTTATGGTTTACGCTCTCGATAGAATCATCAAGATTGATGTCTTCCTGCAAAATCTTTTCGTGATTGTGGCTACCTGAAGAGGTAATCAGGTCAATTTTGAGATCGCTGAAGCCCTGATAACCGAGTTTATGACAAAGGCGCAGTATGGTTGTCGTGCTCACATCGTTAGCCTTTGCCAGGGACTGAATGCTCATGCTCTTCAGCAACGGTTTATTCGCCAGAATATAATCAGCGACCAGGCGCTCTTTGGTGGACAGGCTATCGTTAATTTCTCTTAGCTTTAAATCAAGCATCTGGCCACCTTTACTGGAGTAGAATTTTCGTTGCCGAACATCATACAAGTTGATGTTGAGCCAATCAATTACCGCCTGAATTAACGTAAGGTGAGGGTGTTGTCCAGGCAACCACAGTGCAGGTAATATTTTTATCATCAGGTAGATTTGAATATTCGTGACCATTTTTCTATCAGGGAAATAGGGAAATTATTTTCAGGCAACGTGTGGCGGCAAAACGGTGGCTGGAGCGTTATCCCAGGTTG
>NZ_JAPUEW010000033.1:0-18526 GCF_027492335.1 Klebsiella sp.
TGAAGAGGTTATTGTTACCGTGCCCAAAATTGGGTTCAGGGTATCTGAAAGCATTCTTATCGAAATAGTCGATAATTCGACTCCCGCAGTGGGCAGCGAAAGTAATACTGGGAACGATGATTTACTCGGCAACAGCAGCGAAGATAAGGGAAAATTTAAATCTTCTAAGGGCGTAGTGAAAAACGCTAGTTACGCGTTTCTTGCGCTATGCACTTTGGTTCTCCTTCTCTTAAGCGTTAAAAGTGATTTTTATCGCCAATTTTTTTCGGCAGATCAGGACGAGGTCTATTACCTCGGGGATATTGATTCTTGCCCGGTCAGAAGTTTTAGCGCTATACCGGGTGAACAAAAGCAGAAAATGATGGATCTGGCCCAGCAGCTTGTCGCAAAGCAGGGAATGCATTGCTCAGGCAACGGTGTTTTCTACTTTAGTGTCTCTGAGTCGGTATTAAAAGGTTATGAGGGAAGAGGGTTTTTGGCCCACTGCTTATACTCGAACGCAAAGAAGAAATATTTTTATTCATGTGAGAACTACTATAGGCCAGATTATGAAATTACAAAGTAAACTTAATAAAAGAAACATTTATATATTATCTTTTGCTTTGTTTATTGCTGTTGTTTTTGGTTGGCTAATGTATTTCTTTCATCACAAAAGTGATTTTGATTGCTCGGCTAACCTGAGGATTGAATCCGGCGCATCTGGTTTTGACGCAAACTTTAAAACTTTCTTGCTTATGAGGGGAAACAACTCCGGGTATTTTGATGTGTCCGGAAAGGTGGTGGTCGATGACGTGAGGTACAACGTTCAGAGATCGTACCATTTCAATTATGAAAAGAAAGAAAATAACATTTACCACCTGACCAATACCACCGTCTCGAAGAGGGATGCCGACAATATGCTCGAGGGCATGATGCAAAGGGTGTTTTTTAGTCCCGCTCCGGATTCCGGACGCTATATCAAGATTCAAAAGATGAAAAACGCCTATATCGTCCAAAGCCTGTATTCACCTTCGTTTATATGTGTATCTAATTGATATATTTGACTTATATTCCTCTCCTGGTACTAGGGAACGTACTATGGAGACTGTGAGGTTGTCGTCATCGATGATGTGGAGGAGTCAGAAAGCAAAAAGCCTGCTTAGTTTCCTAAGCAGGCTTTTTAAATTTGGCTCCTCTGACTGGACTCGAACCAGTGACATACGGATTAACAGTCCGCCGTTCTACCGACTGAACTACAGAGGAATCGTGTGAACGGGGCGCATAATAACGGTGACCACCCACCTTGTCAAAGCCTGAATCGCCAAAGTCCGTTCGTTTGCTGACTATTTCAGCATTCAGCCCATTTTTGCCTCTTCGCGCGTCAATCTGCACTGTCGTAGTGCATTTATACCCCTAATGGGGCATATCGCAATCCGCTTACCGGGCAACAGAATCGTGGCTTGCTATCAGTATCCCTTATTACGCGGCTCACAGCGGCGTTTGCGCCGGGTATAAAAAACTGGCAAGCAAATTGCAAAACCTTCTGTATCTAAACAGCCAGCGTTGGCACTGGTGTTCCTTACAGGAGGCAAAATGAACTTAAGACGACTGAAGTATTTTGTAAAAATCGTCGATATCGGCAGTCTGACCCAGGCCGCTGAAGTCTTGCACATCGCACAACCGGCGTTGAGTCAGCAGGTTGCGACCCTGGAAGGCGAACTGGATCAGCAACTGTTGATCCGTACCAAGCGTGGCGTCACACCGACCGAAGCGGGCAAGATCCTCTATACTCATGCCCGTACCATTCTACGTCAGTGTGAACAGGCTCAACTTGCGGTCAACAATGTCGGGCAGACCCTGAGCGGTCAGGTGTCAATTGGCCTCGCTCCGGGAACGGCGGCTTCAGCTATTACCATGCCTCTGTTGCAGACGGTGCGTAATGAACTTCCGGAAGTGATAGTCTATTTGCAGGAAAGCAGCGGCACTATCCTCAATGACAAGCTGATTGAAGGGCAACTGGATATGGCGGTGCTCTACGAACGTTCTCCGGTCGCCGGGATCATCAGCCAGCCGTTGTTGAAAGAAGATCTTTACCTGGTCGGCACCCGAGACTGCCCGGGTCAGAGTATCGATCTGACCGCCGTCGCAGAGATGAATCTGTTCCTGCCGCGCGACTACAGCGCTGTGCGTGCGCGGGTCACTGAGGCTTTCACTCTACGTCGTCTCTCAGCAAAAATTATTGGTGAAATTGAATCAATCACAACCTTAACGGCGGCGATTGCCAGCGGAATGGGTGTGACCGTATTGCCGGAGTCTGCTGCGCGTTCGCTGTGTGGTGCGGCTAATGGCTGGATGGCGCGGATCAGTACGCCGTCAATGAGTCTCTCACTCTCATTGAATATGTCAGCGCGTGGCAGTTTGTCGCCACAGGCACAGGCCGTGAAGGAGATTTTGATGTCGCTTGTGAGCCGTCCGTCGCTTGAAAACCGTGAATTGCTGTTAGTGAGTTAGTCTATACCCTAAATAATTTGAGTTGCTTAAAGGCGGCAAGAGAGTGAGTTCCCGGGAGCATAGATAACTATGTGACCGGGGTGAGCGAGCGCAGCCAACACATAAGCAACTTGAAGTATGACGGGTATATTCCTTAAAGGAATAAGTTGCTGGTTTTTATTATTTGTTAGCAAGGACAACAGACTTTAACAATAGAGCATATGTTATGTCTGATAGCCCGGAGGAAAGGGTGAATTTCCAGCAACTTAAAATTATTCGTGAAGCGGCCCGTCAGGATTACAACCTGACGGAGGTCGCCAATATGCTCTATACATCGCAATCGGGCGTCAGCCGTCATATTCGTGAACTGGAAGAAGAGCTGGGAATCGAGATCTTCATCCGCCGCGGTAAACGTCTTCTGGGGATGACAGAACCGGGTAAAGCGCTGCTATCAATTGCTGAGCGTATTCTCAACGAAGCCAGCAACGTCCGTCGTCTGGCTGACCTGTTTACCAACGATGCGTCCGGCGTCTTAACCATCGCGACGACGCATACCCAAGCGCGCTATAGCTTGCCGCCGGTGATTAAAGCTTTTCGTGAACTCTTTTCTGACGTGCGTCTTGAGCTGGTTCAGGGGACACCGCAGGAAATTGAGACGCTGCTGCACAACGGCGGTGCTGATATCGGTATCGCCAGCGAGCGCTTGAGTAACGATCCGACACTGGTGGCTTTCCCCTGGTTCCGCTGGCACCACAGCCTGTTGGTGCCAAAAGATCACCCGCTAACTCAGGCTACTCCCTTAACGCTGGAAGCTATTTCTCGCTGGCCGCTGATCACCTACCGCCAGGGGATTACCGGGCGTTCGCGTATTGATGAAGCCTTTAACCGTAAAGGGCTGATGCCGGATATCGTATTAAGCGCTCAGGACTCCGATGTGATTAAAACCTACGTCGAGCTTGGCCTCGGAGTGGGGCTGGTTGCGGAACAGTCGGGAGACGTCCGCGAGTCTGACACCTTTACCCGTCTGGATACCCGTCATCTGTTCGATGCCAATACTGTCTGGCTTGGGCTCAAGCGCGGGCAGCTGCAGCGTAACTACGTTTGGCGCTTTATCGAGCTGTGCAATGCGGGTCTGTCTCTGGATGAAATTAAACGCCAGGCGATGGAACCGGAAGAGGCGGCGATCGATTATCAAATTTAGCAGGCTGATAATCAGGGTATGAGGTAGTAAACAAAGCTATAATTCATTCACGATTGTCGCCACAGAGGAAGGGAAATTGTGCGGCGTATGAAACTGCTTTGTTCTCTTATTATGATCCTCACCAGCCAGAGCGCTCTGGCGGTGAGCTACCCGTTACCGCCGGAAGGAAGCCGTCTGGTGGGCAGCCCGCTGACCATCACTGTTCCGCAAAGCAATACCCAGCCGCTGGAGGCGTTTGCCGCTCAGTACGGTCAGGGCCTGAGCAACATGCTTGAGGCCAACCCTGGCGTCGATGTGTTCCTGCCTAAATCGGGTTCCACGCTGGTGATTCCGCAGCAGGTTATTCTGCCCGCCACGGTACGCAACGGCATCGTGATCAACGTTGCTGAAATGCGCCTCTATTACTACCCGCCCGATGGCGCAACGGTCGAGATTCTGCCGATTGGCATTGGCCAGGCAGGGCGAGAAACGCCGCGCAACTGGGTGACCACGGTTGAACGCAAGCAGGAAGCGCCGTCATGGACGCCGACTGCCAATACCCGCCGTGAATACGCCAGTCGAGGAGAGAGTTTGCCCGCGTTTGTTCCGGCCGGTCCGGATAACCCGATGGGGTTGTACGCAATTTATATCGGCAGGCTCTATGCCATTCACGGCACCAATGCCAATTTTGGTATTGGCCTGCGCGTGAGTCAGGGCTGCATCCGCCTGCGTAACGATGATATTAAATACCTGTTTGACACCGTGCCGGTGGGGACCCGTGTGCAAATAATCGATCAGCCGGTGAAATACACCACCGAGCCAGATGGTAGCCGTTGGGTTGAAGTCCATGAGCCATTGTCGCGTAATCGCGCGGAATATGAATCCGATAGGAAGGTTCCGCTACCGACGACGACCGCCATTCAGGCTTTTGTGAAAGGTGAGGGTGTTGATATGAATCGCGCGGAGCAGGCGCTTGAGCGTCGTTCTGGTATGCCGGTGGAGATCGCGACGCCTTCTACCCACACCGGTAGTCACTTTTAACCTTTCCCTGAAACTGAACTGAGTCAATAATCCAAAGAAAGCGCCCTTTGTTGTTGGGCGCTGTTGGCTGTCAGGAGATTTACCGAACACGACTGCCCCTAAACCGCAATATTCCCTCCCGCTGAATAAAGCTCATCGTTTTTTGGGCGAAACCTGCAATTCAGGAAAATAAAATCTTAATCTCCTATAAATTTCATCCGCTTGTATTTTATCGTCTTATTTTAAAAACAAAATAAAACCAACTTAAAACAAAGTTATATTATTTTGATATTTAATGGTTTTTTTAATTTATGCGTATAAAACCAAACTAACAATGCCTTGACTGACCGTGAATCAAAGATTAATAATTTTGTTATTGTTTGTTTTATCGCGGATGTTTTATGGCCAGGCCAATTGATCATGATCGTAAGAATCGGATTATCAACCATGTTGTTTCTCATGGTCATGTCAAAGTGAATGATTTAGCCGAAATGCTGGGCGTCACGACGGAAACTGTCCGTAAAGATATTGCCTGGCTTCAGGAAATGAAAATCCTTGAAAAGGGGCACGGATTTGTGACGCCTTCCAGTTCCTATCTTGAAAATCCTTATACCGTAAAGGAAGGGAAGGATATTGAGGCGAAAACACAAATAGCTTTGCTGGCTGCGGGTCTTATTCCTGAACGCGGAGTGGTCTTTCTTGATTCAGGCACTACCGTCGCGCAGCTGGCGAAACAGCTGAATTTACGCAACGACCTGACGATTGTGACCAATTCAATGATTGCTGCGCAGATTCTGCAAAATACCCGTAATCAACTTTTGGTTACCGGAGGGGAATTGCGCCAGGCAAGTTATTCTTATGTCGGCAGTTGGGCGCGAAGAGCGCTTCAGCAGGTTAAAGTTGATATTGCCTTTATGGCTTGCGATGGTTTTCACCGCGAGGGACCGTCGATAC
This sequence comes from Klebsiella sp., assembly GCF_027492335.1. NCBI lineage: Bacteria > Pseudomonadati > Pseudomonadota > Gammaproteobacteria > Enterobacterales > Enterobacteriaceae > Klebsiella > Klebsiella sp. Next base: position 5,624 of record NZ_JAPUEW010000033.1, read on the forward strand.
GATCGTTTCGCGAGCTGGATATTAAAGAAACGGCTATGTCCTGTGCGAAAATGTCGGTACTGATGGCTGACAGTAGTAAATTTCAACAGGCCGGGATGTATATGTATTCATCCTTCAGCGCCTTTGACTCTTTTATCATTGAGCGTCCACTTAAAAAGGAAGAGAAAATATTATTTCCTGAAACCCTGAAAATGTTACATCCATAAAATAGCAATATGAGGTGATATATGGAAAAGCAACTTTTAAAAGTTGAGCCTTTCTTCGAGCCGCGTATATGGGGCGGAGAGAGATTGAAAGAACGTTATGGCTATAAAACAGAGATAACCCCCGTTGGCGAAGTCTATAATGTCGTGGCTTTGCCGGGTCAGGCTGACTGTCTGGTGAGCGGCACGGGCAAAACGCTTTCACAGCTATATAGAGAAAAACCAGAATGGTTTAATTGTGATACTGCCCAGCTTCCGATTCGCGTCAATATTCTCGATCCGCTGGACGATCTGTCCGTGCAACTTCACCCGGACGATGCCTACGCGTTGCGGCACGATAGTTCTCGCGGTAAGCCGGAGGCGTGGGTCATTCTGGATACGCCTGCTGATGGTCGTATCGCCTTTGGGCATTATGCCAAATCGCGGGAAGAGTTTAAGCAGCTTAGCGAAAGCAACGCGTTTGATAAGCTGGTTCGTTATATCCCAGCCCAAAAAGACTGGTACCTGGATATTCCTGCCGGGACGCTGCACGCTATTGGCAAAGATGTTCTGACTTATAATATTTCGCGCAATGCAGACCTGACCTATCGCTTATTTGACTACCATCGCATCGATCCCACCACGGGACATGAACGTGAATTACATATTAATAAGGTTATCGATAATGTGGTTGTACCAGACGCTAGCAAAAACTTTCAGTGGTTTGATAGTACTGAGGAGGCCGGTTGTATATTAACCCGCTACTGGAATGAATCGGGTCTGTACACATTAACTCGCCTGAAAACCGTAACCGAAGGTCACTATTCACAGCCTCGTTTTTCGTTTATTACCGTAGTTGAAGGTGATGGCTATATTAATGGTATAGAGATTAAAAAAGGCGAAACAATTCTTGTTCCCGATAGCTTTGGCGATCTCTTTTTTCAGGGGGGAATGGATTGCTTTATTGCCAGCTATGAAAACGAATAATATATCAAAGGAATATCTCCATGAAACTACAACTCGCTATTGATGAGCTGAATCTTGCTCAGGCATTATCCACAGTGAAAACATTAGAAAAATATATCGATATTATTGAAGTAGGGACGCCGTTTCTTATTGATGCCGGGCGTGAAGCCGTAAAACAGTTAAAAAATACATTTCCTGATAAAGAAGTACTGTGCGATGCCAAAATTATGGATGCTGGTGGTTATGAGGCAAAGCTGGCTTATGATGTTGGTGCAGATTACGTCACCGTTTTGGCCGTTACGGACGATCTGACTATTAAGGGCTGTGTAGACCAAGCTAAAAAACAGGGTAAGAAAGTACTGGTCGATATGATTTGTGTGACTGACTTTGCTTCCCGTGTCCCGACGCTGGAAGCGCTAGGCGTGGATGTTATCGCTGTACACACCGGGGCCGATCAGCAGGCAAGCGGTCGGACGCCTTTACAGGATCTGGCGGAACTGCGTCGTCATGTTAAAAAAACACAAATTGCCGTTGCTGGCGGCATCATCAGTAAAACCATTAAAAGTTACCTGGCATTTCGCCCGGATATCGTGATTGTTGGCAGCGGTATCCTCAATGCTCAGGATCCCGAGCGAGAGGCACGGTTGATTGCCGGGGCTTTAAAGGAGGCTGCGCAATGAGCGACGTAATCAAGAACGTAAAGGAGATTCTTGGTGAGCTAACGCGTAATGCTGATTTGATTAAAGCCGAAGGGTTTAACTCATTTCTGGATGAAATCGTGGCGGCCAGGCGTATTTTCCTCGCGGGCGCAGGTCGTTCCGGGTTGGTCATCCGCGCATTCGCCAATCGTCTGATGCATCTGGGTTTTGATGTTCAGGTTATTGGCGATGTGACCACCACCTTTGCGAAGGAAGGGGACCTGTTAATTATTGGTTCGGGCTCAGGCGAAACGCAGAGCCTGGTTGCGATGTCGCAAAAAGCGAAAAGCAATCACCTCAACGTTGCGCTTATTACTATGGCTCCGGGGTCAACTATTGCAAATCTGGCCGATGCGGTTTGCGTGCTGCCTGGCGCTTCGCCGAAAGTCCTGGCAGGTGAGCCGCAGCGCGCAAGCATTCAACCGATGGGCTCAGGCTTTGAACAGTTATCCCTTGTGGTCTATGACGCGATGATTATGACGTTAATGCTTCGTGTACATCAGACAAGCGATACGATGTTCGGACGTCACGCCAACCTGGAATAGATGCGTGAGTTGGATTCGCAGGCCCCCTTGGTATTGATGAAGGGGGCCTGCCAGTATCAAGGCGCTTTTTTCGGCATCGTTTCATCCATGATGGCGTTGACCTGCTCCATCACCGTTCCTGCATCTTTGACGCCTTTCGCTTCCTGCTCTTTTACCCACTTATCTTGCCCTGACTGGTAGTGGGTAGCGGTTTCCCATTGTGCGACCTCTTGCGGTTGCAGAACGCGCACCGTTGCGCCGGCTTTGCGTAGATCCTCTATCTGGGTGTTAAAACTGCTGTCCATCACTGACCCTAGTGACTGATAAGTCTTTTGTGCAGCACGCTCAATGGCGGCCCGATCTTCAGAGGAAAGCGTGTTCCAGGTCTGTTTGTTCATCGTCAAAATATAGAGATGCCCCAGCCACAGATCTTTGGAGATCAGCACGTTGGGCGCGAACTGGTACGCTTTTAGATCGTAGCCGCTGTCTACGTTCAGCATCATGCCGTCGATAGCGCCGCTTTTCAGCGCATTGTAGGTTTCTTCACCCCAGGGCATGGTCACCGGTTTAGCCCCGGCGCTTTGCAAAAAGTCCCGCTGCCAGAAGCTGGCAGAGCGCCATGTCCCCCCTTTGATATCGTTCAGCGTCGCCATTGGCTTAGCACTGAAAAAGGACAGTGGGTAACCGGTAGCGAGAAAAATGCTTACCACGTTGTTTTTCTCAAGCTCTGCCGGGAATGCCGGGATATCAGCGTAAACGCGGCGGAAGAAGGCAACCTGTTGCTCACCGGCAGGGCCGACGGGAAAGCTTTTGAAGATCTGGTTGAGCGGCAGCGCGTCGGAGGCATATTCGGGCACGACAATCGCCATATCCGACTTCCTTTCTTTGCCGACGTTGCGTAACGCATCGTATCCGTTACTGAGTTCACCTCCCCAGTGCGCCTCTATTTTCAGTCGCCCGTCAGATTCCTTCTCAATGGCGGGGAAGAGCACATCATTGATAAAGCGGGTGCGCATTCCTCCCAGCGGTTCATGGTCGCTGTAGGCCAGGGTTTGCGCGGCCGAAGTTGCGGTGGGTAGCAGTAGGGCGGCGAGCAGGATTGCCAGATATTTTCCGATTGGCTTATTGGGTTGCATACATTTCCTTTGCGTTGCTGATATTAATGAGGGGATGTTGGCGACCGATCAGATCGGCTGCCCGGACAGCCAGCGTTTCCCGTCAGCTTTCATTTGTTGTTCGAGAATACTACCGCGTGTGGCAAATACGCGCTGAACTGGAAAGCCGCTTTTTTCCAGCAGGTAAGCCAGCGCTGCGTATTCGCGCGGATATTTTTCCACCGCACTTTGGTCAACCGGGACAACGCCGAGCGGAAAAGTGAAGCTGGCCATATCGTAAATACTCTGGCGGTGAAACAGTTTCCATGCGCCATCGCGCTTTTCCGCCATATCATAGAAGCGGTTATGACCAATGCAACCCAGATTCAACTTGACGTTTTCGCCGATAATCATTGCGTTGGTTTCAACAATCGCCCTTGTCGCCTCGGCATTGAAGGTCACCACCGGCGTACCGATCAAGTGTTTGGTGCGCACATCCGACGCTCCCATCCGCATTGAGCCGTCAACAAAATCGCTGGCGAGCCCCTCAAACCAGGTGATTTCGATGGTGCCGTCCGGATGAAACAGATTGCGCAGTTGGTCCCACTCACCCAGATCGCGATGCATCCAGCCGGTGAGAAGGTCGGTAATTTGCAGGCGATCGTTCAGGAGATTGTGCATAACATGTACTCCGGTTAGTTGACGGATTTCAGTTTCGTCGTGAATAGCGATAAACTCAAATAGATAGATATGACTGATTAATCATTTTATTTGATGATGGGGCTGACGCATGGACCTACGCCACCTGCGCTACTTTCTGGCCGTTGCCGAAGAAGGCCACTTTGGCCGCGCCGCCCAACGCCTGCATATCGTCCAGCCTGCGCTAAGTATGCAAATCAAGGCGCTGGAAGAGGAACTGGGCGGCCCGCTGTTTGTGCGCACCAGTCGCAAAGTCGAGCTGACCGAAGCTGGGCTGCTATTGCAGACCGAAGCACGGCGGACCCTGGAGCAGGCAGAACACACACGGCTAACCGTACAGCGATCGATACGCGGTGAAACCGGTCATGTGCGCGTTGGCTTTGCTGGTAATGCTGTATTTAGTGGCAGATTAACCAACGATCTGCGCGCTTTTCGCAGAACTTACCCCGATGCAGAGTTGGTGGTGAGTGAAGTCGCGCCTCTGTTGCAAGCCGATGCTATCCTGGCGGGTCAGCTTGACGTTGGTTATGCCCCCGATCACAGCAAGATCCATGATTCAGCGCTAATGGCTGAAGAGGTTGGTCTCTGGCACCGCCAGGTCGCGATGGCCGATGATCATCCATTGGCCAGCCAGGTGTCTCTGACGATAGCGATGCTGGTTGAGGAACCGCTCATTTTCTATGACACCCATGGTGCTGATGAGCCGCTTTATACGGCGCTCACTACGATTATGGGTCACGTCCCGCGTATTGCCCATTGCACCGCGAGCACTCTTAGCGTGCTCGCTCTCGCCGCAGCCGGGCAGGGACTGGCGCTGGTGCCCGATCCGCTGAAGCATGTGGGTATACCGGGATTAGTGTATCGCCCGTTGGATGCGCCGGAACTGTCAGCTAATCTGATGCTTATCAGCAGGCGGAAGGAGAACAATGGCGCCGTGCAGGCATTTCTGAAGATAGCGCGTGAAAACGCGGGTCGGTGAAAACATCGCGTTGTTGATAGGGTAAAATGAACTCGGTCTATCTTTACGGTGTTAAGGAAATTACCCAGGGTTTTGCCGGAAAAATCGGTACATTCCTGAAAGCAAAAAGCCTGCTCGAAAGCAGGCTTTTCTATGTATGGCTCCTCTGACTGGACTCGAACCAGTGACATACGGATTAACAGTCCGCCGTTCTACCGACTGAACTACAGAGGAATCGTTGTGGAGTCGTATCTTAGCGGCGAAAAAACTTTTGTCAAACATCAATTCGCCATCCGCCTTTCAACTGGCGTATCCATCAACAATTTGTCGTAATTACCGACAATTCATCGGGAAAAATGCTTTGCAGGATTAGCTTTTCTCTATCATCATTTGAAATGTAGTTTCAACTTTTCTCACTAAGGTCTCCCTTGAACGTCACCTCCGCATTACGCCAGGCTGTCGAACGTACGTCCTGGTTCAAAAAACGCAAGAGCTATCGCGTCCTTTACTGGCGTGAAATCAGCCCTCTTGCGGTACCAATTCTGCTGGAAAACGCCTGCGTTTTGCTGATGGGCGTACTGAGTACCTTTTTGGTCAGTTGGCTGGGTAAAGAAGCGATGGCAGGCGTGGGCCTGGCTGATAGCTTCAATATGGTGATCCTCTCATTCTTTGCGGCGATCGACCTGGGGACGACGGTGGTGGTGGCGTTTAGTCTGGGCAAACGTGACCGGAAACGAGCAAGAGCAGCCGCGCGACAGTCGCTTGCGATCATGACGCTGTTTTCCATCGTTCTGGCGGTGGTGATACACGCCTTTGGTGAGCAGATTATTAATGTTGTCGCTGGGGATGCCACAGAACAGGTAAAAGGTCTGGCTCTGACCTATCTTGAGCTGACGGTGTTGAGCTACCCGGCGGCGGCAATTGCCCTTATCGGCAGCGGCGCGCTGCGCGGAGCAGGGACAACCAAAATTCCGCTGATAATTAACGGTGGGATGAATATTCTCAATATCATCATCAGTAGTATCCTGATTTACGGTATTTTTTCCTGGCCAGGTCTGGGATTTGTCGGCGCTGGCCTTGGGCTAACCATTGCCCGCTATATTGGTGCCGTGGCAACCATCTGGGTATTAATGATCGGTTTTAACCCGGCCCTGCGGATTTCGCTGAAGAGCTATTTTAAGCCGTTTAACTTCGCCATTATTTGGGAAGTGATGGGGATTGGCATTCCCGCCAGTATTGAGTCCGTTTTGTTCAATGGCGGCAAATTACTGACGCAGATGTTCGTTGCTGGTATGGGAACAAATGTGATTGCCGGTAACTTTATCGCTTTCTCGGTGGCGGCATTGATCAACCTGCCGGGGAACGCCCTCGGTTCGGCATCAACGATTATTACCGGTAAACGTCTTGGAAAAGGGCAAATAGGGCAGGCAGAGCGTCAGGCGTGGCACGTCTTTTGGTTGTCAACGATAATCCTGACGCTGATTGCCTGGGGGACCGCGCCATTTGCCAGCCTGATCGCCTCATTCTATACCAGCGAAGACGATGTCAAAGTCGTAGTCAAAGAACTGCTATGGCTAAACGCCTTCTTTATGCCGATCTGGGCGATGGCCTGGACGCTGCCGTGCGCCTTTAAAGGCGCGCGGGACGTGCGCTACACCATGTGGGTGTCGATGCTGGGCATGTGGGGCTGTCGCGTGGTGGCGGGCTACACGCTGGGGATTGTGCTCGGAATGGGGGTCATTGGCGTCTGGCTGGGAATGGTGCTCGACTGGGCGGTGCGCGGCGTGCTGTTTTATTTCCGGATGGTCAGCGGGCGCTGGCTGTGGAAATATCCGCGAAGTAAGGTGCAGGCCGAAGACACCGGGACACAGGCTGAGGAAACGTCGCCCGGCGGTGGGTGAAACGCTAGTTTTTGTCCAAAGTGGAGAATTATTCGGCAAACAGTTTGAAATGTGAAAACAGCCTTTGACAAGGTGGGGTGCCATCGATAATATGCGCCCCGTTCACACGATTCCTCTGTAGTTCAGTCGGTAGAACGGCGGACTGTTAATCCGTATGTCACTGGTTCGAGTCCAGTCAGAGGAGCCAAATTTAGAAAAGCCCGCTTAAGGAAACTTAAGCGGGCTTTTTGCTTATGTGTTATTGATGAGAATTCTCCCTGCGCGGCGCTGCCGGACAGGGAGAAATGAAATTAACGGAACGGCGGTTCGTTGAAGGTTCTCAGCTTGCGTGAATGCATGTGGTCGCCTTCGGCACGCAGCAGGTCAATCGCCCGAATGCCAATCTGTAAATGTTCGGAGATCGCCCCTTCATAGAAGCGGTTGGCCTGGCCCGGTAGCTTAATTTCGCCGTGCAGCGGTTTATCGGAGACGCACAGTAGAGTGCCGTAAGGGACGCGGAAACGATAGCCCTGCGCGGCAATGGTGGCGCTTTCCATATCAATAGCCACCGCGCGGCTGAGGTTAAAGCGCAGCGCCGAGGCCGAGTAGCGCAGCTCCCAGTTACGATCGTCAGTGGTGACCACCGTTCCGGTACGCAGACGTTGCTTAACCTCTTCACCGGGCATCCCGCTGACCTGTTTAGTGGCATCGTAGAGCGCGCGCTGGACTTCGGCGATGCTCGGAATAGGGATATCCGGCGGTAATACCGCATCCAGCACATGGTCATCGCGCAGATAGGCGTGGGCCAGCACGTAGTCGCCAATGGTCTGGCTTTCGCGCAGGCCGCCGCAGTGGCCAATCATCAGCCAGACGTCCGGGCGTAGCACCGCTAAATGATCGCAGATATTTTTAGCATTCGCCGGGCCTACACCAATATTAATCAGCGTGATCCCCTGTCCGTCTTTGGTGATCAGGTGCCAGGCCGGCATCTGGTGCTTTTTCCATGCCAGATCGGAAATCGCCTCTTCCGGGGCTTGCGTATCCGCCGTTATCCAGATCCCGCCCGCGCAGGAGAGGGCGATGTATGGGCTATCGGGGTCAAGGATCTGGCTACAACCCCAGCGCACGAACTCATCGACATAGCGGGTATAGTTGGTAAACAGCATATACGGCTGGAAATGGTCAACCGGCGTACCGGTGTAGTGGCGCAGGCGCGCCAGCGAGAAATCAACGCGGCGAGCGTCGAAGTGTGAAAGCGGGTAGTACTCGGTCGAATGGAACAGGCCATCGGCGGTTTCATCGCCAATCTGCGACAGCTCGGTGGTCGGGAAAAAGCGGGTCAGACCGGCGCTCATCGAGCGGTCGAGCGTTAACTCAGATCCATCGATGACGTACGGATAGGGAATTTCATGCTGCGATAACTCGACGGAGATACAGGCATCGTAGTCCTGATACAGCATGGTGAGCTGTTCCAGCAGATAGGTGCGAAACAGTTTAGGGTTGGTAATGGTGGTGGTATAGCAACCGCTATGGGTGAAGCGGCCCCAGGCGCGAGTTTTTAAGGCTTTATGCTCAGCGCCATCCCATGAAACCGACAGCTGCGGGTAAACGAATAACCCTGCGGCGCGGGCGTTATTATCGGGCAGAGTATTATGGTTGATATATTCGCCGATGGCTTTACGCAGCGCAGTGACCGATTTTTCATACAGCGCTTCGAGTTGCGTAAGCGCCTGTTCTGGGGTCAGCCTGGCGGCTTGCTGGTTCATGACTTACTCCTTGTTTCTGCTCTGCTGACATTTTGCTTAGTATGTCACAGACTGGAATATGCGTCGGAGAATTTCACCTGTTTAGTTAAGAAACTACTGAGATTAGAACCAGTTGATAATGGTATGTGCTAATTAATTCGCGACAATATTGTCGATGTTAGCCCAACGTTCAGCGCTAAAGTGCGTGGCATTGAGCACTTTTACCGTTAAAGCCTTATCATCATTAATGCAATACAACGCGTTTGCCAGCGGCGTTAGCTTGTCACCTTCCTGCAAACGGCGGCAGCAGAGAGTGATTTCGGCAATAATCATTAACTGGCCGCTTTGTAAGACCACTGTGGTGTGCGCTGACGCCGACTCCTTGCGTACTTTCTTAACCCACCATTCCATTTTTTATCCCTGAGCTGTTACATTTGGGCGATAATTAATGTTTGCACCTCTTCTGGCAATAAGAATAGCCGCTTGGTTTAGTCTATGTTTAAAAAGAGAATCGCAGGATCTGATTCGGTCTGCGTAATAACCCCTCCCTGGCGTGCAAAGAGATAATTCGGACAGAAATATGGCAATGGTGCGTTTTACCCGGCTTTTGAATAAGTCTGGCTTAACAATGGTCTCTTTGGCAAAGAAGGCGGCGATTGGCCTGGTGGTAGTAGTGATTGTCTTTTTTATTGGCCGTATTTACGAATCCCAACGCGGTCCGGCGCTGCACCGCTGGCATACCTGGACGGCGGACGAAATGACTGCCAGCGAGATAGACCATGCCACGTTTGCCCAATATCAGGCGCGGGAAGAGGCTATTTTCCGCGATATGAAAAGCAACATTACCGACACGCTGAGCGACGATGAAAAAACGGCGATTAACCGTTTTTACGCCCAAAGCCTGGTTTATCCGAATAAGTTTCAACCCGACTGGAACCGCTCCTTTATTTTGTTGCCGCAGGGTAAACCGCGCGGCGCTGCGGTATTGCTCCACGGCCTGACGGATTCCCCCTACAGCGTGCACTATCTGGCGCAACGCTATCAGCAGCAGGGGTTTATCGCCGTTGCGCCGAGGTTACCGGGACACGGTACCGCACCAGGCGCGTTGACCGGTGTCGATCGCGATGAGTGGATTGCCACCACGCGTCTGGCGGTGCGTGAAGCAACGCGACTGGCGGGGCCAGACGTGCCGCTGCACGTGATTGGCTACTCTAACGGCGGGGCGCTGGCACTCAAATATGCTCTTGATAGTCTGGAAGATAAATCGCTGCGTCGGCCGCAACAAATAATCCTGCTGTCACCGATGATTGGCGTCACCGCGTTTGCCCGTTTTGCCGGGCTGGCCGGTTTACCCGCGATATTTCCGGCTTTCGCCCGCGCGGCATGGCTGAACGTCGTCCCGGAATTTAATCCCTATAAATACAATTCGTTCCCGGTTAAGGCGGCCAGGCAGTCGTGGCTGTTATCACAGGCGCTGCAACAGCAAATCGTGCAGGAAGCGCAAAGTCAGCGGCTGGGGGAATTAGCACCAGTATTAACTTTTCAGTCGGTGATGGACTCAACGGTGAGCACGCGGGCGGTGGTGGATTCGCTTTATCGGTATTTACCCGATAACGGCAGCGAACTGGTGATTTTTGATATTAACCAGGCGGCGAATTTACGTGCGCTGTTCCGGCCCTCGTTATACTCGGCGGTGAATACGTTATTGCCGCCCGCGCCGCGCCCCTACGGCACTACGGTGATTACTAATGCCGCTCCCGACACCTACGAAACGGTAGCCCGCACAACGCTTGCCGGAACCCGAACGGAAACCGTCACGCCGCTGCATATTGCCTGGCCACAGGATATGTATTCGCTGTCGCACGTGGCGGTGCCGTTCCCGCTGACCGATTCGCTGTATGGTCGTGAACCGGCAGAGAAGAATCGCTACGGGATTAGCATTGGTACTATTTCGCTGCGCGGTGAAACCTTAACGCTGAGCGTCGGGTTGGATACGTTAATGCGCGTCACCTCCAACCCGTTTTTCCCGTGGATGATGGTGAGAATTGACCATCATATTGCCTGTAGCGAGCAGGCCGATGTGGCCGCCTGCCTGCGTCCGGAGGCTGCGGCTTCAGAATAGCGTCACGTGCATAATGGTGCGGATGGCAATTCCGGCGATAGCCCCGGTGGCGGCGAAGCGGAACAGGCGTACGAAACGCGAGCTGACTCCCAAAAAGATGCCGATGCCGGGGAGATCAAAGGTCTGTACTAACAGGCCTGCGGAGGCATTAATTTGGCTCACGGTCACTTTACCCTGCTGAATCATTTCTGAGACCACGCCGAAATAGGCCGTGCCGCCCGCAACACATTTGACCAGCGCCGGGAGCACGAAGTTAACCGGAATATTCAGCCACAGTAGCAGCGGCAGCAACAAGCGCTGGAGCATCTCAATCAGGCCTGCCGCCTGCATAAACCCGACGATAGCCAATGACAGGATCAGCATGGGCACCGCGCCGAGCGCCAGACGAATGGCGTCGGAACCGGCGCTATTGATAACGGCGATGATCCCCTGGTTATTCTGCTCGGCATTGGGCAGATCTTCAGCCCGCGCGTTTTCAACAATCGACAGCTTGCGGCCGGTAATATGCCAGGTTACCGCGGCGGCGCACAGTCCGCCGACGATAGAAATGACAATAGAGGCCAGCCAGTGCAAGCCAAAAGGTGTTAACGGGTAGAAAACGTTGCCTTGTCCCATGGCGAAGAGCATTGCCAGCGTGGCAGCCATCTGCCGGTCCGACGCGCCGCGTTTATCCATAATAGCGAGGGTCGCCAGCGGAGCGGCAAAACTGACAAAATTCATCTGAATCAGGGCAAAAGCGCTCATCCCTGTTAAGCCGAACGGCTTAAGCAGCGGGGCGAGCCAGCGAACGATAACGTCCAGGACCCCGCGCACTTCCAGATATTTCATCACGATGAGCATGACAACCATGATTGGCAATAGCGTATAAAGCGCCACGTCAACGGAGGTTTTTCCCGCCGACATAATAATGCTGATGAAGTCCATCTATTTCTCAATCACTGCGGACAGAAAGGATAATTAGCGCCATCATAGTCCCCGCGGGAAGGAAATGAAATCGCCGCGAAGACTCTCTCTGTCCTGAAAAGAGTTGCGAACTGGACTTGCAATTAGCGCCGCCGGGTGTAGAAAATTTGTCCTCTGATATTTGCAAAGCCTGTTTTTTGTTCCCAAACTGAATTAACACCGGGCGACTTTCTTTAAGGATAAAACAATGCGACGTTGTCTGCGGATAGTGTGGGGAACTCTGTTTATTTTCGCCTTTGCGGTACAGGCTGAAACAAAGGTTTATGGCGAACAGCGCGTCAGCGGCTGGTGGAACTGGTTAAAAGACGATGTCTCACAGACCTGGAATCAGCCGCAAAATTACGATCTGTATCTGCCGTTTCTCAGCTGGCATACCCGTTTTATGTACGATAAAGAGAAAACCGATAACTACAATGAGATGCCGTGGGGTGGGGGATTTGGTGTCTCAAGATATAACGAAGAAGGTAACTGGAGTTCGCTCTACGCAATGATGTTTAAGGATTCGCACAACGAGTGGCAGCCGATAATCGGCTACGGCTGGGAGAAGGGCTGGTATCTGGATAATAGCCGCGATTTTCGTCTGGGGCTTGGGGTGACCGCCGGGATTACCGCCCGAGAAGACTTCGCCAACTACGTACCGCTACCGATTATTTTGCCGCTCTTTTCCGCCAGCTATCGCCGCCTGAGCGTGCAGTTCACCTATATTCCCGGCACCTACAATAACGGCAACGTGCTGTTTGCATGGCTGCGCTACGGTTTTTAAATGAGGCGACAGGTTATTGAGGGGGGATGGCCTGAGGTAGATGAAAATCTGTATCAGGTATTGTTCTTAGGCATTGTGCTGGCTTCTTGTCGGGTGGCGGCTGACGCCTTACCCGACCTACAAAACCACCAATATCATCACGTTATGCACTTCCCGTAGGCCCGATAAGGCGTTAGCCGCCACCGGGCAATCCCACAAAACGCACGTTACCAACAATCAGAAACCATCAAATCGTAATCACCTTTTTCACCAGCGAATTCGACAGCGCCAGCATTGAAATTAACACCGAGGCGATGAACGTCAGGACAA